>NZ_JAKRNB010000003.1:0-151367 GCF_022347395.1 Corynebacterium sp. ACRPF | reverse complement strand
TGCATCCCACATCTTTTAGCAGCTTGGCGTACCGACAGTCCGCTTCGGACTAGCTCTACAAGCTGGACAGCCTGGCTGCCGCGGCGATCAACTCGTTTGGCTTTATACACGACTGGCAATCTAAAGGCATGGCAAAAATTCAAAGCATGCCCGTAATGACAGCCAAGCTCACCAGCCGCCGAACGGACACTACGCCCACTGCCAACCAAGGCAACTAAGCCACGACGATCCGATTCAGACAACGAATGAAACGGGCCAACAACCCCAGACACAACAACACCCTCCTAAGGGAAAGTGTTGCAACGACCCTCTGAACTCAAGCTTGTGCCACAGATGCAAAATGCCCTCGCGTCCCTCCGCACCTTAGAGCTAACGGGGGAGGCGAGGGCGGCGTCGGCAAGCGTGTGCGTCTTGTCGCTTGCCTTGGCAAGCTTGGCCTCTTAGTCGAGGTAATCGCGCAGTACCTGGGAACGAGAGGGGTGGCGCAGCTTCGACATCGTCTTGGACTCGATCTGGCGAATGCGCTCGCGGGTAACTCCGTAGACCTGGCCGATCTCGTCTAAAGTGCGCGGCATACCGTCGGTCAAGCCAAAGCGGAGGCGAACCACGCCGGCCTCACGCTCGGACAGTGTAGTCAGAACGTCTTGGAGCTGGTCCTGCAGCAAGGTGAAGGATACGGCGTCGACCGCAATGACGGCCTCGGAGTCCTCGATGAAGTCACCCAACTGGGAATCGCCTTCGTCACCGATGGTCTGATCCAAGGAAATGGGCTCGCGGGCGTACTGCTGGATTTCGAGCACCTTTTCCTCGGTGATATCCATCTCCTTCGCCAGCTCCTGCGGGGTAGGCTCGCGGCCCAAGTCCTGCAAGAGCTCGCGCTGGATGCGGCCCAGCTTGTTGATGACCTCCACCATGTGCACTGGGATGCGGATGGTACGAGCCTGGTCAGCCATGGCGCGGGTAATGGCCTGGCGGATCCACCACGTGGCGTAGGTGGAGAACTTATAGCCCTTGGTGTAGTCGAACTTCTCCACCGCGCGGATAAGACCCAAGTTGCCTTCCTGAATGAGGTCCAAGAAAGCCATGCCACGGCCGGTGTAGCGCTTGGCCAAGGAAACCACCAGGCGCAGGTTGGCCTCCAGCAAGTGGTTCTTGGCCTTGCGGCCATCACGGGCGATGCTGCGCAGGTCGCGCTTTTCCATGGGGGAGAGCTTGGCAGCCTTATCGCCTTCGGCGCGGGCTTTTTCCATCTCATCCATGCGGTGCTGTGCGTACAGGCCAGCCTCGATGCGCTTGGCCAGGGAAACCTCTTGCTCGGCGTTGAGCAGGGCTACCTTACCAATCTGCTTGAGGTAGGCACGGACAGAGTCAGCAGAAGCGGTTAACTGCGCATCCTTGCGTGCTTGACGCAGCGCAGCTGACTCTTCCTCATCCCAGACGGAAGAGGAGTCTTCCTCTTCTTCCTCATCGTCATCGTCCAAGTCCTCTTCGAGGTCTTCGCCGGCGTCGAAGTCATCATCGTCTTCGATGTCCGCATTTGTGGGATCGAAGTCGACGTCCTCGTCGTGCTCGTCCTCCTCGAGCTCCTCTTCTGCTTCCGGCTGTGCCTGCTTTTCGGACTCGGCTGGGGATTCCTGCTTCTTTGCCGCGGATTTGCGGACCGTCTTCTTAGTGGCCTTTTTGGCAGACTTCTTAGTGGTCTTCTTGGCCGACTTTTTGGCGGTCTTCTTCGCGGTTTTCTTGGCTGTTTTCTTAGCGGTCTTTTTGGCCGTCTTCTTAGCCGTCTTTTTCGCGGTTTTCTTTGCCGTCTTCTTGGCGGTCTTCTTTGCAGGAGTAGATGCCTCAGCGGCGTTTTCGCCCTCGCCGAGTGCCTGGTCTGAAGATTCAGTGGCTGCCACGTACGCCCTTTCGACTAACTTCTTGATTGAAACAGCTCAGTGCGCCCTAGTCGGGCGCTCGTGTATCAGTGTGATGTTAACGCGTTGTGGCCTTATGCAGGCCAGACACGCCCTAGAGCTATTTAACTTAGGATCGACCGCCCAGTATAGAGGATCTTTCCAATCTGCCGGTGGATAGGGTCACCTGCAGTGCGTGAATACTACGGTTTCAAACCGTCTACCGCCGCCATCGCAGCTCCGACAATTCCTGCGCGATTGCGCAGTTGTGCAGGCATGACGGGGGTTTCAATATCAAGGTGTGGGCCCCATTTTTCAAACTTGCGGGAAATCCCACCCCCGATGAGGAAGGCCTGCGGGTTAAAAAGCTTTTCATATTCCGCGAGGACCTTGTTGAGTCGCTTCGTCCACTGCTTGTATTTGAGTTCCTCGCGGTCCTTTACAGCCGAGGACGCAATCTTCTCAGCCTCGTCACCGCCCACCGTGAGGTGCCCCAATTCGGTATTCGGGAACAACTGGCCGTCTAGGAAGAAGGCCGAACCGATACCGGTGCCCAGGGTTAGGAAGATTACGGAGCCTTGCTTGGCGATGTCCTCTCCGTAGGCAACCTCGGCTAGTCCCGCCGCGTCGGCGTCGTTAAGCACGGCAAAATCCGAATCCAGGTAGTCCGCAAAGAGTTCTGTGGCGTTGACCCCAATCCAGTCCTTGGAAATATTTGCCGCAGTCTCGACTTCCTGGTTGCGAACCACGGACGGCAGGGTGATGCCAACGGGGCCGTCCCACTGCTTTTCCTGCACGATGTGGGCTACCACCTTGGCAACATCATGCGGCGTAGACGGCTGTGGGGTGGCGATCTTCAAACGCTCGCCCACGAATTCGCCGGTGGCAAGGTCCACCTCAGCGCCTTTAATGCCGGAGCCTCCGATATCGATGCCAAAGGAATGGCCAGAAAGAGTAGTCATGCCCGACAGTCTAGAAGAAGGCACAATAGTTGGCATGACTGAGCAGATCGATTTTCTCCAATTGCGGGATTTTGCCGTTTCTACCGCCACGCGGGCTGCGGAATTAATTACTGCGCGGCGTGCAGAACTCGTAGCCGGTGACGGCATCGCGGCGCATACCCACACCAAGTCCAGCGACGTAGATCCCGTAACGGAGGTCGATACCGCTACAGAGGAGTTCATTGCCACCACCATTCGCACCCAGCGCCCCGGGGATGGAATCTTTGGCGAAGAAGGCGCCAATGTGGAATCGACCAGTGGCGTTACCTGGATTGTCGATCCGATTGACGGCACCGTGAATTTCCTCTACGGGGTGCCGGACTACGCCGTATCCATCGGTGCAGAGTACCAAGGGCACCTCGTAGCTGGCGCAGTGGTCAACGTGGCGCGCGGGCGCACCTATGCTGCCGCAGCCGGCCAGGGTGCCACGGTAACCGGCCCAGACGGAATTGAGCACGCACTGCGGTGTGGCCAGACACAAGATCCTGCGTTGGCCTTAGTAGCCACCGGCTTTGGTTACGAAGCTGACCGGCGAGCAGCCCAAGCGGAGCTTCTTACCAAGCTCCTGCCTAATGTGCGTGATATTCGCCGCATCGGCGCTGCCGCGCTCGACCTATGCAGGGTGGCAGAGGGAACCGTTGATGCCTACTTTGAGCACGGCATCAACGCGTGGGACTTCGCTGCTGGGGCAATCATTGCCCGCGAGGCAGGTGCAGTGGTGCGCCATCCAGGCTTTGATAAAGGCTCCGCTGACGGTGAACTTACCTGGGCCGCGGGGGCAGATTTGGCCCCCGCATTCGAAAAGCTTTTAGCAGCGCACGGGGCCACGGACGCGCTGCGGGGGTAATAGTTTCCCACGCCGGCGAGCGGTGAGATGACATCTAGCCATTTGTGCTTTACTATGCGCGATCGATAAATACCCATTCCTTAAAGCAACTTGACCATTAGGGGCGTGCATTATGGCCACCGATTATGACGCACCGCGCCGGCGCGCGGAAGATGAACTCGAAACTGACTCCCTAGAAGGACTCAAAGCCGCTGAGAGCGATAACAACGGCATGGACGATGACGGAGAAATCGTCGAAGCCTTCCAGCCGCCATCAGTAGACCTCACGGGCGAGGAGCTTAATGTTGAGGTAGTTCCACGTCAGGAAAATGAGTTTACTTGCGGTTCGTGTTTCCTAGTGCAGTCCAATAAGCGTTACTCCCACGAAGAGGACGGCCAGCCAATCTGCAAGGATTGCGCCTAGAGGAATACACAGCAGAAACGAACCCCGCACTCGGCAACTTTTCACCTGCCGAATGCGGGGTTTGCTATTGCAGCCACCAAACTTTCGGTGGTGTGCAAAGCTATTAAAGATTAGTGCTGTTCCGGAACGAAAGCGTGGAGCAAAGCCTCCGGATCCTTCGAGGCGATGAGCCAATAAGGAGTATCGTCCTCTGGATCATTGAGCACCATCATGGCGTGCTCATCCACCCAAGCGTGGGAGACCAAAAACGCTGCGGGATCGAATTGTGGACCCAGCGCATTGCGCCGCGCAGATTTGGGAACGGTGATAGACCGCGACACGACGTCGTTGGGCAACTGGGCATCTTTGACCGTGAGCCAACGCGTTCCATCCGGGTCACGCTCTACCTTGATGACCGTATTGGACCAGGTAATAAGTACCCACACTGCGATAGCGCCAAGGAGGATCGCGGGAATAATGGTCCACCACATGGAGCGGTTAAGGCCGGCAGTAGCGGAAGTAAGTGCCACGATGGCGGCGGCGAATAGCCAAAAGTACCAAGGGACCCACTGGCGTTCGCGGTAGAGCACTTGAGAGTCCACCGTGCCCTGTGCCGAAGCGGCGCTTGACGGTGCCGGAGTTGCGGAAGTAGCAGATGTATCAGACACGTTTAGTCAGTCTAGTCCACACGCGCCGCAGAATGAACCTCCCAAGGCAGGTAGGATTGGCCAGGTGACTGACTCGATTCCGCATTCTCAATCAGAAAGCCCCTTTGGGGACATTAAAGTCAAGCGCCTGGATAAGGAGCTTCCACTGCCGCACCGCGCCCACCGTGGTGACGCCGGTGCGGACCTCTATGCAGCAGAATCTCTTACCCTGCAACCCGGCGAGCGCGCCCTCGTCGGCACCGGGATTGCCATTGCGCTGCCACTAGGAACGGTTGGTTTAATTCACCCGCGCTCCGGACTAGCCGCCAAGCAAGGGCTTTCCGTTGTCAATACCCCGGGCACGGTGGATGCCGATTACCGCGGGGAGATCAAGGTCTGCCTCATCAACCACGACCGGCACGCTCCCATTGAGATCGAACGCGGAATGCGCATCGCTCAGCTCGTGGTCCAGCGCGTAGAGCTGGTGGGGTTTGCTGAGGTTGAAGAGTTGGATGACACCGTCCGCGGAGCCGGCGGCTATGGCTCTACCGGTGTGTAGTTAAAGCAGTAGAGACTCAACGAGACTTTTAGAAAGGACGTAGCACCCATGGGAATCTGGCCCTTTGGCAAGAAGAAAGACGAAGAAGAGAAGGCTCAGGAAAAGCCTGCAGCACAAAGCGAAAAGCCGGCGGACCCCACGTCCGCGGATGCAGAGGCGCAGGAGACCTATGCTCCAGTAGGCGACACCGCAGCAGATGCCGCGGCGGCTTCTGGCAATGAACCCCGCGAATTTGCACATGATGCCATCAATGGCCAGACCGGCCCCTTTGATGGAGACTCTGTCGATATCGAGACCTTTGATTTCAGCGACTTTTCCATTGGCGTATTAGATCTGGGGTCCCTGCGCATCCCACTGCCAAAGGAATCCCAGGTACAGGTGGAAATGGGCGAACAAGGCCCACGAATGCTGCACATAGTGACCAAGGTAGGCCGAATTACTCCCGTAGCCTTTGCCGCCCCACGTAAGCCAGGCCAGTGGGCAGAATCTGTGGAGGAAATCAAGGAGGGCATGAGCCGCGACGGTCTTACCGTTACTACCGAGCCAGGCCCTTGGGGTGCTGAGGTCGTGGGCAAGAACGACAACGGTCAGATTCGCGTCATCGGTGCAGACGGTCCGCGCTGGATGCTGCGCATGACCTTGGCCGCGCCGGCCGGTATGGAAGCAGACCTCGCAGACATGGCCCGCGAGGTTGCTGCCCGTACCTTCGTCTACCGCGGGGAAGACCCCATACTGGCGGGAAATGCCTTGCCGGTCATCATGCCTGAGCAGCTGGTAGAGCAGGTCAAGCAGGCCATGGACCAGCGCCAGCAAGAACAGCAGGCAGCCGCTAATGCTCAAGACCACCCAGAAAACGGCGTGGGCGGCCCCGACCCTGCGGCAGAAGCAGAGGCGGAGCAACA
Organism: Corynebacterium sp. ACRPF; assembly: GCF_022347395.1. Lineage (NCBI taxonomy): Bacteria > Bacillati > Actinomycetota > Actinomycetes > Mycobacteriales > Corynebacteriaceae > Corynebacterium > Corynebacterium sp. ACRPF. Next base: position 145,134 of record NZ_JAKRNB010000003.1, on the reverse strand, counting down.
CCTGCGCGATTTGGGCGGTACCCCACAACAGGGTGAGAATGGATCGTCCCCGCAGAATCCCGATGAGGGCTCTGCACCTAATTCCAAGAACTAGGCAAAGCAGTAAACCACGTGACACATTCTTCCTCGCCGCACCCTTCCCCGGACGCTAAGAACCTGGACTCTGAGGAGTCTGCTGCCGAACCCACGCTGCTGGAGCAGATGGGAGGCTTGTCAGGGCTCGTGTCGGCCACCTTGCCAGTCATTGTGCTGATTCCAGTCAATAACTTCTTTGGGCTGGGCCCAGCCTTGGCAGCGGCGCTCGGCGTGGCCGTTGTTATTGCACTCTGGAGGGTAATCCGGAAAGAGACCCTGCAGCCAGCCATATCGGGTCTGCTGGGAGTCGCACTATGCGCTGCCATCGCCTGGTTTACGGGTGATGCCAAAGGGTATTTCTTGTACGGCATCTGGATGTCGTTGGCACTGTGCATTGCCGCTGTACTATCAATCCTCTTCCGGTGGCCCGCTGTGGGTGTCATCTGGAAAGGAATTAACGGCGAGGAAATGCAGTGGCAAAAGGTTGCTCAGGCGCGCCGGGCTTATGCCATCGCTACCGGCGGGTGGGCGGTCATCTTCCTGGCCCGCTTTGTTATTCAGCGCGCCATTTATGATGCGGATGCAACCACTGCCTTAGGGGTGACCCGAATCTTGATGGGGTGGCCATTGACGCTTCTAGTTACGGCGCTGACCGTGTGGATGGTGCGCCGCGCGGATGCAGCCGTGGACGCAGCGGCGGGCACAGGTGAGCACACTAACGCAGAACGAGAACAAAAGTCTGAGGCAGAAAATGACTGAATCAACGATGAGCCGTGGCGATAGTCTTGAGGTCACCATTGACCGCATGGCGCACGGCGGGGAAGGAATTGGCCAGGCGCCGGATGGGCGAGTGGTATTCGTTCCTCGCGCTTTTCCCGGCGACGTCGTAAAAGCTACGGCCGGCCGTGTAAAGAAGTCGTTCATTAAGGCAGAGCTGGAAAGCGTACTAAGCCCTGGGTCGTTGCGCGTTCCCTCGTCTTGTCCTGCGGCCGCGCAAGGAGCTGGCTGCTGTGATTTCGCCGAGCTGGATCCCTCGGCCGAAACCGGAATCAAGGCAGAGATCTTGTCGGAGCAGCTGCGCCGCACCGGCGTTGTCACTGGCGAGGAACTGAACATTGAGCAGCACACCCTAGAGCCGGTTCGGGGATGGCGCACGCGGGTGAGGTGGGGCGTCGACAAGCAAGGGCACGCCGGAACCCGTCAACGTCGGTCCAATGAGCTTATTACGGGCGCTGCCTGTACGCAGCTGGCTCCGGGATTGGCAGAGGGGCTCGTTGGAGAGGGCGCGCGCCGATTTACCCCAGGCGCTGAGGTCATCGCCGTTCTCGATGGCGATGGCAACCGCCACGTGGTAGAATCCCGCAAGGCCCCGCGCGGGCGCCGCGTGGAGACCATCCGTGAGGTGGTAGAAGGCAGCGGCAAGGTGCACGAGCATGTCGACGGGCGGACGTTTAGCTTTCCTGCTACCGCCTTCTGGCAGGCCCACAGCCACGCACCGGCCGCGTATACCGATCTGATAGCGGAGTGGCTCGGGGGCCGCGAGTACCAAGAGCACACCGCCTGGGATCTCTACGGCGGCGTAGGCCTATTCGTTCCCTCACTGGCCCATGCCGTGCAGGGCAAGGTTATCTCCGTGGATTACTCACCGGCGGCTACGGCCGGGGAACAGGCCGCCCTTGCGGACTGCGATGTGGAAGTAAAGTCCGCGAAGGTGGAGCAGGTCGCCGCCCAGCTTCCCAAGCCTGGCGCTGTAGTCCTTGATCCGCCGCGCACCGGAGCAGGGGAGGACGTGATTCGTTCCGTGGCGGCCGCTGCACCCCAGGCGGTCGTTCACGTGGGATGTGACCCCGCCACCTTCGCACGCGACTTGGGATACTGGAACCAGCACGGATACGGAATAGAAAAGATGGCACTCATTAACGCGTTCCCCGGAACGCACCACTTTGAAACGATTGCTCTCATTACCCCCGCCTAATGAGCCTTTATGGCTCCGAGGCGGGGTGCGGCACGTTGCCGCGCCGTTCTCGGAACATTGACCGATATAATATTCACCGCCCGCCGCGGGTACGGTAGAAAAGAAGAACTAAGCACAGAAGGAGTTGAAGGCCGCTCCATGACTATCTTGGATACCATTAACTCGCCGCAGGACCTCAAGGCACTGTCTGCAGACAAGCTTGAGGAGCTGGCGGCAGAGATTCGGCAGCGCCTCATTGACAAGGTCTCCGTCACGGGCGGACATCTGGGGCCCAACTTGGGCGTGGTGGAACTGACCATTGCGTTGCACCGCGTATTTGATTCTCCGCGCGAGCCCATTATTTTTGACACTTCGCACCAGTCCTATGTGCATAAGATGTTAACTGGGCGCACGGATCAATTCGATACCTTGCGGCAAAAGGACGGCCTTTCGGGGTATACGGACCGCGGCGAGTCCGAGCATGACTGGACCGAGTCCTCCCACGCTTCGGCGTCGCTGTCTACGGTTGATGGCTTGTCTAAGGCCTTCAAGATTCGCGGCGACGGTCACCGCAATGTCATCGGTGTTGTCGGCGATGGCGCCCTCACCGGCGGCATGTGCTGGGAGGCGTTAAATAATATCTCGGAGGACAAGGGCCGCAATGCGGTCATCGTGGTCAATGACAACGGCCGTAGCTATTCGCCCACTATCGGTGGCATTTCCGAAAACCTCGGCCGCATCCGCTCCCAGCATGGTTATGACGAGCTCATGGAACAGGGTAAGCGCCGCCTGAAGCAAATGGGATGGGTAGGCGAGCGTGCCTTTGATGCCTTGCACGCCGTGAAGGAAGGCGTCAAGTCCACCGTCTTGCCTACCGAAATGTTCCCGGAACTGGGCATGAAGTACATCGGTCCCATCAATGGCCACGATATCGATAGTTTGGTACATGCCCTGACTTATGCCCGCGATTATGACGGGCCCATCATCGTGCACGTGGTTACCGAAAAGGGCCACGGATTTGCCCCGGCCGTCAATGAGCCGAAGGACCAGATGCACTCTACCGGTGCTATCGATCCGGTCACCGGTGTGGCTAAGGGCACCAAGCAGCCTGGCTGGACGGCCGCCTTCTCAGAGGAACTGGTAGCCGCTGCCGAGAAGCGCGATGACATCGTAGCCATTACCGCCGCAATGGCAGGTCCTACTGGGCTCACTCCCTTCCAAGAGCGCTTCCCAGAGCGGTTCTTTGATGTGGGAATTGCCGAGCAGCACGCAATGACCTCTGCCTCTGGTTTGGCGCTCGGCGGGATGCATCCCGTCGTGGCGGTATATTCCACCTTCTTAAACCGCGCCGTGGATCAGGTCATTATGGATATTGCGCTGCTAAAGCTGCCGGTAACCATCGTGCTTGACCGCTCCGGAGTTACCGGTTCCGATGGCGCTTCGCACAATGGCGTGTGGGATATGGCGCTCATGAGCATCGTGCCGGGAATGCATATTGCCGCCCCGCGCGATGGCGCGCGCCTGCGGGAGCTCTTCCGTGAGTCGCTAGAGATTGAATCTGGCCCGTCCGTGGTGCGCTTCCCTAAGGGCAATTTGCTGCCGGATATGGAAGCGGTGGATACGTTGGGCGATGGCGTAGACATCCTGCACTATGGCGAAGCCGATGCCGGGGAGGACACCCCTGAGGTACTCATCGTTTCCATCGGTGCCATGTCCGCGCGCAGCATCGAGGCTGCGAAGCTGCTCGGCGAGCAAGGCGTGAACGTTACCGTTGTTGACCCGCGTTGGGTAGCGCCGGTGGCAAGCTCTGTGGTGGCTCTCGCGGCTGACCACGACTTGGTGGTTACTGCAGAAGACGGCCTTGTCCGCGGCGGTATTGGCTCCATGATTTCGGAGGCCCTCAGCGCAGCCGAGGTCGATACTCCTGTGCGCCGACTCGGCGTTCCGGGATACTTCCCTAAGCACGGGTCCCGCGGCGAGGTTTTGGAAGAGTTCGGGTTGACGCCTGAGCTTATGGCGGCGTCGATAAGCGAGTGGCTAGAAAACCTCACTGCTGATGCCAACGCGCGAGGAGAAGAGGACTAAACCTAGCCCACTAAATATTCCTAGAAAAGACCGTCCACGATAATCGGGGCGGTCATTTCTATTTGCCATTCGCGCGCGCCCTCCGCGCGCAGGAAGGCAGCGACGTCGCCAGGCTGCCGGATGGCGCCGGCGACAGAATCAGGTCCGCGGTGGCGCTTATTGGCGCGCACACCTACCTTCGCCCATACCGCTGCACGCACAGTGGCAGGGCGGATAAGAAGCTCGGATGGCATGCCGAGTTCAGTAGCGAGATCGGCGATGTCCGCGCGGATAGTTTGGTATATCTCCCATAGGTCCGGGTAGTCCTTGGCCCAGATGGTTTTGGAAGGAACCGGTTGTGGGGCGCGATGGACGCGAGGCCGCTGCTGCGGGGGAACGGTGCGCGCTTGGTTAAGCACGGCCATCCACCGGGCGGTCGCGCCCTTGCGCCGGCGGGGAAATCCCTTGACACGGGCAAGCTCGCCGGCGGAGGTGGGAAGGGTGCGCGCAATTTCTACCAGCGTCTTATTTGCTAATACCCGCCCGGGTGCAGTGTCCGTGCGCCGAGCGATAGCGTCGCGCTTAAACCACAACTCTCGAGCAGCAGCGAGCTGACGGCCGCTGCGCAAACTGGAGATGCCCTTCAGATCGCGCCACGTGTGCGGCTGGGGAGCGAAGTCTCCGGAATGTTCCTGGACTATGGCGGAAAATTCCTCTAAAGCCCAGTCCATCTTGTCTTGTTCGGCCAAAATATCGCGCAGGGCGTCGGCTAGCTCGAGGAGCAGTTCCACATCGAGCGCGGCGTATGCCTTGAGCTCCTCGCTGAGCTGCGGGGTGGACCAGTCGGCGTCGCCGTAGCCCTTTTCCAATTCGACGTCAAAAAGCTCTGCGACCATAGTGCCCAGATTGGGCCGTTCAAATCCCGCGAGCCGTGCCGCCAGTTCCGTGTCAAAGATGGAGCCGGGAAAGAGACCGAGCCACCCGAGACAAGGAAAATCCGAATGGGCGGCGTGAATAATCCATTCCGCGCCGTTGAGCACTGGAGCAAGGGCGGCCGTGAGCTCCTCGCGGTGGCCCTCAGGGGCAAAAAGCATCGTGCCCGCGCCGCGGCGGCGAATTTGCACTACGAAGGCTCGATCATCGTAGCGATAGCCGGAGGCGCGCTCGGTATCGATGGCAAAGGGGCCCGTACCCGCGGCGAGGCGGGCTGCGGCAGCGGTGAATTCCTCCGGGGTGGCAAGAACCGGCGGGATGCCCTCGAGCGGCCGGCTGCGCAATTTCGGCATATTAGCGGCCGAGCTCGGTGACGCCCTCAGGGGGTAGTCCGGCAACGTTGGCCAATACCTGGGCAAAGGCCTGCACGTGGGGTGCGAGATCGAGGCCTTCGGCAGTCCACGAAGCGCGCATTTCGATCTGGTAGGCGCGCGGTGGGCCGCCAATCTCGCCAAAACGCACGGACGCGGTGGAGGTGACGGTGCCGCCCAAATTGGTGTGGTCGGCTCCTTCCTTTTCCAGGCCTTCATTGAGCCATTGCCACGCCACATCAGGCAAGAGCGGGTCGCCTGCTACGGCATCGTCCATATCCGCCTGGATATAGGCCACAAGGCGCATGGCGCCCTCCCAAGCTTCCTCAGCGCCCGGATCGTGGAGCAGGATGAGGCGGCCAAAGGCGTCGCCCTCTGCATCGGTGGGCACGATATCTGGGTCGTCTTCGTTTCCCACTTCGAGGCCGATTGCGTGGCTAAACGGCGCAAGGCGTTGCGGTGGGCGAATGGAGCCTAGGGTGATCTCAGGGCGCAGGTCGGCCGCGTGCATGGACTCCACTGCTTGGGTGAAAGCGGCGGGGGTAGCTGGCTCGTGGCTTTCCGCCTGCCCGTGCAAAGGGGTGGGGGCGGAGGCCTCGGCGCTGCGTGGGGTGGTCGATTCGGAATTGCTCACGACGTTCAAGCTATAGTTTCGCGTCCTCTAGCTGGGGGAGGCGCGCCGATGCGGAGGCGTGTCGTCCTCCTTATGGTCGAGAAGTGACAAGGTTTCATATCCAACTTATGATGGATGTGTTCGTTAACCCAAAGGCTTCTGCAAAGGAGAACGCAATGGCGAAGCTTGATTACAAGGAACTCAACGCGGTTCAGCAATATTCCCAGCACGCAGTTTTTAAGGTGATTCCGGGCGCGCTCGGCACCGAGCGAGCGGAGATCATCGCCCAAGCGCAGGAGTTCTTTGCCGGCGTGGAAAAAGCCGGAAAGGTAACCGTGCGCGGCATTTACGACCTCACGGCTATGCGCGATTCCGCCGACTTCATGATCTGGTGGCACGCCGAGGAATTCTCTGACCTGCAAAAGGTCTTCGGGGACTTCCGCCGCGAGACCACCCTGGGCCAGGTAAGCGAAGTGACCTGGGTGGGCAATGCCTTGCACCGTCCAGCAGAGTTCAATAAGTCCCACCTGCCCTCCTTCATCATGGGTGAGGAGCCCAAGGAGTGGATCTCGGTGTACCCCTTTGTGCGCTCCTATGACTGGTACACCATGGAGGATGAAAAGCGCCGCCGCATCCTCATGGAGCACGGTATGCAGGCGCGCGACTACCCCGATGTGCGTGCAAATACCGTCCCAGCCTTTGCCCTGGGTGACTATGAGTGGATTTTGGCCTTCGAGGCGGATGAGCTCCACCGCATCGTCGACCTGATGTACCTGATGCGCTACACCGAGGCCCGCCACCACGTGCGCGAGGAGATTCCCTTTCACACCGGCCGCCGCGTCAAGGACGTAGCAGAGCTCATCGCAGTTCTGCCCTAAAAGTAACGCCGCCCAGCAGTAGCCCTGCTTGGCGACGTCCCCACTTAGCCGCGCCCCGTCACTAGCCTGCACGTTAGGCTGCTGACGGGGCGCGCTTTCTTCTGCATGCCACCTTAGGCGGTGTCACCTTCTACCGGCTTTTCCTCCAAGTCCAGGCAGATGGAGTTGATGCAATAGCGCAAGTCGGTGGGGGTATCGTAGCCCTCGCCCTCAAAGACGTGCCCCAGGTGAGATTCGCAGTTGGCACACAGAACCTCTACGCGGCGCATGCCGAGCGAATTGTCTTCGCGCTCAATGATTTTGTCCCCTGCGAGTGGGGAGAAAAAGGAAGGCCAGCCGCAGTGGGACTCAAACTTCTCTGTAGAGCGGAAAAGCTCCGTTCCACACGCGCGGCAAGAATAGACCCCCTCGGTGGTGGTATTGGTGTACTCGCCTACGTGGGGCGGCTCGGTGCCGGCTTCGCGCAGGACGTAGTATTCCTCGGGGCTTAAGCGCTGGCGCCATTCGGTATCGGCAATGAGCTTGAAATCGGTCATGGGCCGAGTCTAAACCGTGCTGCGCGCGGCACGCCACCAGCCGGCAACCGTAGCGAAGATTGCGACGATAAGCAGCGCCCATCCCGCCGTGGCCGTGAAAAAATTCATCCACCGACCAGCATCCGGGTGTGTTGTGGAAGCCCAGGAAACGGGAGCCAAATAGAGAAAGGCCGCAAACCACGCGCCCGCGGAATGGAAAACCGAACGCTTGAGCACCACGGTAAACATCAATGGGAATAGCCACATGGAGTAATACTGCTGGCCAAGGGAAGACAGGAAGAAGATACCCACCATGATCGCCCCGCTCGTCGTCAGTGCCCACAAAGTCGGGTCGGAGTTGCGCCAGCGCAAAAGCCCGAGAATCGCTGCGGCCGAAAGCGCGGCAAAAATCAACCACACGGTCCAATACAGTCCCGCGCCAAAGTCAACGTAGGCGTGGAAGCCTGCCCAGGAAGAATTGGCATAGTCACGGGTTTCTGAGAGGTAGGGCAGGAGGTTATCCACAAAGCCGCTAGCGCCCGGCACCAGCGGCCACGCTAGAAGGTTGAGAACTACCGGTACGCCAATGCCAGTCACGAGGCTGCGCCATTGCAGCTTGACCAAGGGCAGGAAGAGCAACGGCGCAAATTGCGGCTTAATGACGATGGCCAAGCCAATGACCACGCCTGCCACCCAGCCCAGCCATGGGGTGCGCTCGGCGCGCACGAAAGCCCACAAGAACACGGCCATGCATAGCAAGAGAATGCCGTTGATATTGGTAAATGCGAGCGTATTGGTCACCGATTCCGTGACAAAGGCCAAAGCGATAGATACTGGCCACACCGCCGAAGTAAGTGTGCGGTCTACCGCAAGGGTGAGTACCGCTAGCGCTGCCACGATTGCAGCCGCGTTGGCGACGATGAATAGTCCCCGTGCCGCCGAAAAATCGATGTGCGCTAGCGGCGCGAGCAGCAGCGTCGCCCCCGGCGTATACAGGTACAGCGGGTCAACGTGGTTATAAGCCTGCTCATAGACCGGCTGGCCAGTGGACATGCGTGCCACAGCGTTATACACGGTGGTGAAATCATCCGTCGGCGTGCCATTGCGCGCGATGATGAAGACGCGATGCACAACAAGCAGGATGGCCACGGGCCAGGCGGCGGCATTGATTCGGGAATTCACGGCCCCTTAGTCTACGGCCTAGCGGGCGCGGGAATACCGCAGAAACACCGTGCCATCGTGATCGGCCGCGACATTTTCTAACTGCATGCGGCGATGGGAATGCTCGCCCTTAAACGTCGCCATGGGAGTTTCCACGCCGGTAGATAGATGTGGGTCCAGGGTCAAATACATTTGGTCGATGGCATCGACATCTACCAACTGCCCAATCATTCCTGGCCCGCCCTCACACAGCACGCGCTTAAACCCGCGGTCCTTTAAGACAGATATGTAGTCCTGCACGGTTCCTTCGCCAGCATCGCAGACTTCCGCGCCTGTGGATTCGATGGTCGCGATGCGCTTTGCGAGCTCTTGATCGTCCCGGCTGCTATGGGGGACTAGGAGGATGGGCGGGGTAGTAAAATCCGTGAAGAAGTCCGAGGTGATATCGAAATCAAGGCTGCGGGAAGGTACGGCAATAGGAGCCGGCCGCGAACCAACCCCGTTAGGTTTTACTCCGGAGTAGTCCTCTGCGCGCACCGTTTGCGCACCCACCAACACGACGTCTGCCCAGTTACGTAGAGCAGTAAAAAGCTGCCCGTCAGTGTCGTTTCCCATGTCCTTGGAAACGTGGTTCATGGTTGCCGAGCCGGTTAACGTGCTAACCATATTCGTGCGGACGGTGAATACATCACCGGAATCAGGGCCCAATAGCGAAGAGATATCCATGCCTTCCCAGTCTAGTCAAGGCACCAGATGCCCAGAACGGTAAAGCGCAGGGCGCACCCCAGACGATGGGCCTACACCAAGCGGATGAGTATTACGCCAACCAAAATTACTGCAATGCCGGCTACCTGGCGCATTGCTACGGGGGCGCCCCGCAGGCGATCGATCAGTACGGAGCCCACCATGGAACCAAGAAGGGTTGCCACCACAGTAAGCCCAGTACCAATCTGCGGTACTAAGGCCGCGTTGCCAAAGACAAACAAGGCTCCCAAGGCGCCGCCTGCCCACATCCACCACGGGTTAGCCTTTCCCTCGGGACGCTCAATGCGAGGGCGCCAGCGCAAAGCAATATTGAGCACTACCAGCGCGGAAACGCCAATGCTAAAAGACACCAAAGCCGCACTAACGGGCGACCCGGTGATCTGACCAAGGTGGCCGTTAATGGCGGATTGGCTTGCGGTAAAGCAACCAAAGACAAAGCCGGCGAGGCGCCAAAGCCATAACGCCATAACACTGTCTTCTTGCTTCGTCGGCGCGCCGGGGCTGGCTACAATAGAAATCACTCCACCGAGGACAATTAGTGCCCCTAGGGTGCGAACTAGGGATAGTGGGGAAGTGGGGGAGTCAAATAGTCCAAAGTGGTCGACGACAAGGCCCATCATGATCTGGCCCGCGATGGGAAGGACAACGGTTTGGACCGCGCCCAGATGAGGAAACAAAAGGATATTTCCAGTAAGCGCAACCACGCCGAGCAGGCCACCGAACCAAATCCACAGCGGTTCCCCAAAGGCACGGGAAATGCCGAATTCGCCGCCGGTGACGGCTGTCGCGATGACAAGCAAAGTCATCGTGCCCACGGCAAACGAGATGAGCGAAGAGGAAAACGGCGTGCCAGTAGACGCGCGAAGGCGCGTATTAACCAAGGTCTGAACGGGCAGAACGAGTCCGGCGATAATGCCTAAGAGAATCCACAACACGTCGGGACACTTTACAGGCATATAAAGAAACCCGCCCAAGCTCCCATGGAGTGGAGCGATGGGCGGGAAATTGTGGTCCTAACTGGGATTGAACCAGTGACCTTTCCGGTGTGAACGGAACGCTCTCCCACTGAGCTATAGGACCTTGCGGTGGCTAAATCTACACCGCACTAAATTCAAACACCTAATTGCCTGGGCAGGAGTGCACATCAGAGGGAGGTGAACTGTGGTTCACTGTCTTCGGAGAATCACATCAGTGTGTTTTGGGATGGTCCGAATGTAAAAAATCGGCGCCGGAAAGAATGCCGCTGGGCTGGGGATTTGGAAACTGGCGCGGAGCACGATAATGTTTCTTCTCGCACCGCAACGGTACAAAGTTCGCGGAGCAATGCGGATGTAGCGCAGTTGGTAGCGCATCACCTTGCCAAGGTGAGGGTCGCGAGTTCGAGTCTCGTCATCCGCTCCACGCTTTTCTAAGGGTTCTCCCGTGAAGAGTGGTTCTAAATGAATAACGCGCGATTAGCTCAGTGGGAGAGCGCTTCCCTGACACGGAAGAGGTCACTGGTTCAATCCCAGTATCGCGCACAAGGACTTTGTCCTAGAAACCGGGCCTGGTTTCGCATGCGGATGTAGCGCAGTTGGTAGCGCATCACCTTGCCAAGGTGAGGGTCGCGAGTTCGAGTCTCGTCATCCGCTCCAGCACTGTATTGTGTGAGGCGGTATCGCCACGGTGGAATGGCCGAGTGGTGAGGCAACGGTCTGCAAAACCGTGCACACGGGTTCGATTCCCGTTTCCACCTCAACTTCTTAATGCCTTCGGGCATTAAGCGCGATTAGCTCAGTGGGAGAGCGCTTCCCTGACACGGAAGAGGTCACTGGTTCAATCCCAGTATCGCGCACGAGGGTCCCTTTTGGGACTCTGTAGCAAACTCCGGTTTGTTGTGCGGATGTAGCGCAGTTGGTAGCGCATCACCTTGCCAAGGTGAGGGTCGCGAGTTCGAGTCTCGTCATCCGCTCCATATAGCCACCCCTGTAACGGGGTGGCTTTTTCTATGTTTTCTTCTGCGCTTTGTGCGATACGCTTGCCTTTGCACGGTCAAAACCCTCAGCGGAGGAGGAAAGATGTTACGCGCATTAGTGGTACCGCTATTGCTTGGAGCTTGCGGCTTCGCGTCTTTTGTTTCTGGGACTGTTCTTTTCTTTGCGGGCCTTAATGCGGCAGATGCGGGTGACGGCAGCGGCAACGCGGCGTGGCCTTTGGCGCTTATCGGCGTAGGCACCACCTTGGTTATTTTTGCCCTGATGGCTTCTGGTCCGTTTTTTAATGCCCGACAAATGGAGAGCTCCTAAGGTGGGGCCCGTTCGAATTGAGTCAACTTGCCTTACATAGTGATAAATACCTCTTTTTATTGCGAAGGTGGAACTCGATCCCAGTTCAAGCCGACATATGTCTCGACGCTCTGCTTTTGTGATTGCCGCTCTGGCAAGTCGCGGGGCTAGTATGTCTGACAATTCAACTTGTGCATTTTCAACACAAAAGGAGCTATCTATGGGCTACCGCGTACCTTGGCTGCGCCGCACGGCGGCAGCAGTCGGCACTGCAGCACTGGTTCTGGGCGGGTCGATGCCGGCCGCATTCGCGCACGACTCCGTTATTGGCGGTTCGGTCAAAGACGGCGACCAACTCGATGAGTTCCCTAAGGAAATCACCCTCGAGTTTTCTGGCATCCCCAAAGAAGACTTCAATACCTTTGCCGTGACCAACGCGGATACTGGTGAGAAACTTTTTAGCCAGGAACCAAAGCTCCATGAGCGGGATCTCACCATTGAGACCCCTGCGGATGTCCATCCTGGGCCGGGTAATTACCAGGTGGGTTTCCAGATCACGTCTTCGGACGGACACGCTACCCGCGGCGGTGTGGAATTTTCTGTCAAAGGTGACCCTACCGAGAGCACCGAGGCAGCTGCTGCTGAATCATCGTCCCAGGATGAGGATAAGGGCCTGCCGACCGCGCTGAAAATCATCCTGGGTGTGGGCGGCGTTTTGGCAATTGCCGCAGTAGCTGCCCTATTTATTGCCAAGTCTCGTCGCATTGATTCGGAAGGTGAAAAATAATGTCCAAGATTTCTAGCATCGCCCTTGTGGGCTTCACTGTGGCCGGCCTCGCCCTGGCAGGTTGCTCACCGCAAAACCAAAATGATTCCACCGAGTCGAAGGTGGATGCTTCCACTAGTGTCGGGGAAACATCCTCCGCTGCGGAATCTAAAGAACTGACCTTTGAGGATGCTGTCGTGCGCGCCAATGAGGACAAGGACATGACTGCTATTTTTGGCACCTTGGTGAACCATACCGATAAGGACATCGCTATCACCGGTTTTTCCACCAGCCTCAATGCCAAGGTGAACCAGATGCATGAGACTGTCGATGGCAAGATGCAGGAAATGTCGAGCCCACTAGTAGTCAAAGCCGACGAGTCCCACGAGCTGGCACCTGGTGGTGACCACTTCATGCTCATGGACATGGAAAACCACATCGCTCCCGGCGAATCCCTTGACCTCAAAGTGGAACTAGAGGGCGGCGAAGAGTTCGATCTGGGCGAGATCCAAACGCGTAGCATGCCTGCTGGGAATGAGGATTACGGCGATATGAAGGGCCACGAAATGTCCCACATGGAGCACGGAGATATGTCCCACAATAAGGAAGGCCACGACCACTAGTTATGTCTGGATTCAGCAGAAGGGGATTTCTTACCGGCGCTGCGGTATCGACCAGCGCCTTCGCGTTGGCTAGCTGTAATGACCAGGGTTCTTCCCCGGATGCTCAGGCAACGGATCGGCCGGCGCTTGCCGACGCCCTCGTGGCATTCGACGGCGACCATCAAGCGGGTATCGCTACCGCAGCGCAGGCCCACCTGAATTTGGTGGGGTTTGACCTTAAAAGGGGCGTCGACAAGCGGGGGTTTGCCAGCCTCATGAAGCTGTGGACCGAGGATGCCCGCGCGCTGTGCACGGGGGAGGCGCCGCTGGGCACGCTGGAGCCAGAAATGGTGCAACAGCCTGCCAACCTGACTATCACCTGCGGTCTAGGCGAAGAGGTTTTTAACCTGCTCGGAGTGGACAAGCCACGGTGGCTGGGAGATGTACGCCCCTATGAGCGCGATGAGCTGGAAGATAATTGGGGTCAAAGCGATCTCGTCCTGCAAATCTGCTGCGATGACCCACTGATGAATACCTACGCCCTGCGGCACATGGTGCGCGCAGGCGAGCACTATGCCAGCGTGAAGTGGTTGCAGCAGGGCTTTATTAACGCCTATGGCAGCCAGGAAAAGGGCGCCACCGCGCGCAATATGTTTGGGCAAAAGGACGGCACTGTAAACCCACGCAGCGAGGAGGACTTCGCAGCCCAGGTGTGGATTGATAAGGGCCCGCAGTGGGCCAATGGGGGAACGGCGATGGTGGTGCGCCGCATCCGCATGAACGTGGATACTTGGGAAAAGCTGGATCGCTCTTCCCGCGAGAATGCTATCGGCCGCAAGCTCGATACTGGTGCCCCGCTCACCGGCGAGGACGAATTCGACGCCGTGGATTTTGACGCGGTAGATGACTATGGACTGCCGGTTATCGATAAGAACTCGCACATGGCGGTAGCCGCCCCGCCGGCCGATCATCCAGAGCAGCGCATCCTGCGCCGGCCGTATAACTATGAGCTGGCTCCCGATGGCAAGGATGGGCAGCTTTCCAATATTGGCCAGGTTTTCATCTGCTACCAGCAGGATCCAACCCAGCAATTTGAGCCTATCCAGGCCCGCTTGGATGAATCCGACCTAATGAATGAATGGCTCACCCATATTGGCTCCGCTATGTATTTCTGTCCGCCGGGCACCCTTGCCGCCGATGGACGTGAATCATGGTGGGCAAAATCGCTCTGTGAGCATGCGGGGTTGTAGAATAGCTATCCGTAAATTTAAATAGCGGACGCGGCCAGGTATGCCGCCGACGCACGAGCGCATAAAGGAGCGCGATTATGGCGGAACTCATCCCCGCAGTACCGGTCAATTACGATTCCTTCACCGTGCCCGCCGGCCAGGCCGTGGGCGCAGCAATGCGAGAGCTCAACCTTCCCAATAAGGGCCCTGAGGCTGTCGTAGTCGTTCGCGGTGAGGACGGCACTCTCTTCGATTTGTCGCACACCCCAGACACGGAGTCCACCTTCACCCCGGTTGCCGCCAGCGAGGAAGACGGCCGCGCCGTCATCCGCCACTCCTGCGGCCACGTTATGGCCCAGGCTGTGCAGGCCGAATTCCCCGGCACCAAGCTGGGCATTGGTCCGGCCATTGAGAATGGCTTCTACTTCGATTTCCAAACCGCCGAGCCTTTCACGCCGGAAGATCTCAAGGCGATTGAAAAGCGCATGAAGAAGATCATCAAGGGCGGCCAGCGTTTCGAGCGCCACGTCTACGAATCTGCTGAGGAAGCGGAAAAGGCCCTCGCCGAGGAACCTTTCAAGCTCGAGCTGGTCCAAGACAAGGGCAACGTTGACCCTGACTCCGACGAGGCCGCAGAAGTCGGTTCCGGCGATCTCACCCACTATGACAACGTCAACCCGCGCACCGGGGAAGTAGAGTGGTTCGATCTCTGCCGCGGACCGCACGTGCCAACCACCAAGTACATCCCGGCCTTCACGCTGACCCGTTCTTCTGCCGCCTACTGGCGCGGCGACCAGTCCAAGGCTGGCCTGCAGCGCATTTACGGCACCGCTTTTGAGTCCAAGGAGGCGCTGGAGGCCTACCAGACCATGGTGGAAGAGGCTGAAAAGCGCGACCACCGCCGCCTGGGTCAGGAACTAGATCTCTTCTCCTTCCCGGATGAGATTGGCTCCGGCTTCCCGGTATTCCACCCGAATGGCGCGACCGTGCGCATGGAGATGGAAAACCACTCCCGCAACCGCCACGTCCAGGCTGGGTACTCCTTTGTTAATACCCCGCATATCACCAAGGGTGACCTATTCAAGAAGTCTGGCCACCTGGACTTCTACGCCGACGGCATGTTTCCGCCGATGCAGCTCGATGGCGAGTATGACGAAGAGGGCAATACCGTCAAGGAGCCGCAGGACTACTACGCCAAGCCCATGAACTGCCCGATGCACAACCTAATTTTTGCATCCCGTGGCCGTTCCTACCGCGAGCTCCCGCTGCGTCTATTTGAGTTCGGTACCGTCTACCGTTACGAAAAGTCTGGCGTGGTCCACGGTCTGACCCGTGCCCGCGGCTTTACCCAGGACGATGCCCACATCTACTGCACCGAAGAGCAGCTGGAAGAAGAGCTGACCAAGGTCCTCGACTTCATCATTTCCTTGCTGAAGGACTACGGCCTGTCTGACTTCTACCTGGAGCTTTCTACCAAGGACCCGAATAAGTTCGTCGGTTCTGATGAGATCTGGGAGCGCTCCACTTCTATCTTGCAGTCGGTCGCAGAAAAGTCCGGCTTGGAGCTGGTTCCGGATCCCGCAGGTGCAGCCTTCTACGGCCCGAAGATTTCGGTGCAGGCTCGCGACGCCATCGGCCGTACCTGGCAGATGTCTACCGTGCAGTTGGACTTCAACCTGCCGGAGCGCTTCGAACTGGAATACACCGCGTCTGACGGAACGAAGAAGCGCCCAATCATGATTCACCGTGCGCTCTTCGGCTCCATCGAGCGATTCTTTGGCGTCTTGCTGGAGCACTACGCCGGCGCCTTCCCAGCATGGCTGGCACCGCACCAGGTGGTGGGCATTCCGGTGGCTGACGAATTCTCCCCGCACCTCGAAGAGGTTGCCGCCCAGCTGCGTCAGAAGGGTATCCGCGCCGATGTGGATACCTCTGATGACCGCATGCAGAAGAAGAT
Source organism: Corynebacterium sp. ACRPF (assembly GCF_022347395.1). NCBI lineage: Bacteria > Bacillati > Actinomycetota > Actinomycetes > Mycobacteriales > Corynebacteriaceae > Corynebacterium > Corynebacterium sp. ACRPF. The sequence continues at coordinate 128,987 of NZ_JAKRNB010000003.1, read as the reverse complement.
TCGCAACCACACCACCGGTAAGGTTCCGTTCATGCTGGTGGCTGGCGCGCGCGACGTAGAAGCTGATGCCGTGTCCTTCCGCTTCTTGGACGGCACCCAGGTCAATGGTGTGCCGGTAAAGGAAGCTGTGGAGCTCATCGCCGCATGGGTAGCAGAGCGCAACAACGAGCAGCCGACCGAAGAGCTCATCAGTGCCCGACGCTAAAGAGACACACGAAACCGACAGCTCCGCCATCGCTGAAAACCACGCTGCGGAGGAAACCTTCGTTGACTCAGGCGCTGGCGAGCCGGACCGCCTAGAGCGGTTATGGGCGCCTTATCGCATGGCCTATATTGCCAAGCGTTCTAAAGATCCCTTCGTAGAAGCCCCACAGGGTAGCGACGAAGATGGGCTCATCATTGCTCGAGGCAAGTCCGTCTATGCATTGCTGAACCTATTTCCGTACAACGCCGGGCACCTCATGGTGGTGCCGTATCGCAAGGAATCGCAGCTGGAGAACCTCACGCAAGAGGAATCTCAGGAGTTGATGGCCTTCGCACAAAAGGCCGTCCGGGTGCTCAAGCGGGTTTCACACCCAGAAGCCATCAATGTGGGCCTGAACCTGGGTCGCGCTTCGGGCGGCTCTGTGGGAGATCACCTGCACCTGCATGTGGTGCCAAGGTGGCCCGGGGATAGTAACTTTATGACTGTCCTCGATGGGACTAAGGTATTACCGCAGCTTCTGCAGGAAACGCGCCGCGTGCTGGCAGAAGGATGGCGCGAGATGGAAGAGGAGGATTCGCGTGCTTAGCGTGCATGGGCGAAAGCCCGCCGCCGTGGTGGTGGAACCTATAGCCAAAGCCTTTTTGAAGCTGGGCCTGACCCCGAATGTGGTCACGGTTGTGGGTACCATAGTCACCATTGCGATTTCGGTGATTCTCATTCCTACCGGCCACCTTTTTTCCGCTGCCGTTTTGTCCGGCCTCTTCGCCGCTTTCGACATGCTCGATGGCACCATGGCCCGCCTGACCGGCAAAGCCACCGCCTTCGGCGCGACCCTAGATGCCTCCTGCGATCGCATTACCGATGGCGCACTATTTAGCGCCATTGCATGGTGGCTGATTTATTCTGCGGATTCTTCCCGCATCACGGTTATTGCGTGCTTCGTCACCTTGGTATGCTCCCAGGTCATTTCCTATATCAAGGCTAGGGGAGAAGCGTCCGGATTCAAGATGGTCGGCGGCCTGATCGAGCGTCCCGAGCGGCTCATTTTGGGCTTGGGCGGCATCGGCCTCGAGGGCCTCGGTGTACCGCATGCCATTGAGGTAGCGCTGTGGATCTTGGCCGTTGGCTCCATCTTTACCGTGTGCCAGCGGATGGTTATCGCTGCCCGCCAGGAGCAGCAGTAGCTCATACTGCACCACCTAAAACCAGGAGGTTGTGACACCATGTGGGACAAAGAAGACCTCTCCGCGGCGGGGTACCTCGCGGGGTGGAAGGTGGTGCGCCGTCTGCCCGAGCCCATAGCGCGTACGCTTTTTCGCTGGGGTGCGGACTACGCAAGCAGCAACGGTCGCGGAATGGAAGGCTTGCGCCGCAACCTAGCGCGAGTGGTGGGCCCGGAAAACGTTACCCGCGGGTTGGTGCGCGATTCCGTGCGCTCCTATATGCGCTATTGGATGGAGGCGTTCCGCCTGCCAGCCATCCACGGCGATGCCGGGTTGCATGAGCGCTTGCTCAGCGGCTTGGAAGGCCTCGAGCATTTTGATGCTTCGGCTCAATCCGGGCGCGGCACCATTTTGGCGTTGCCGCATTCCGGCAATTGGGACATGGCGGGTGTCTTCCTCGTTGGCCATTATGGGCAGTTCACCACCGTTGCGGAGCGCCTTAAGCCCGCAGTGCTTTTCGACGCCTTTGTGGACTACCGCGAAACCCTTGGCTTTGAGGTTCTTCCCCTCACCGGCGGCGAAGCCTCGCCTTTTGCTCGCCTCAAAGAGGTGCTGGAAGCCGGTGGCGTGGTATGCCTGTTGGCTGAGCGCGACCTGACCCGAAGCGGCGTTACCGTGGATTTCATGGGGGAAGAGGCTAATATGGCCGCAGGCCCCGCGCAGCTTGCTATAGAGACCGGCGCCGCCCTGCACGTGGTGCACTCGTGGTTTGAAGGCGAGGGCTGGGGGCTCTCTGTGTCTCCTGAGCTCGAGGTAACGGACCTGCAGGAGACAGCTCAGCGCATGGCCGATGGCTTCGCTGCCAATATCCGCCGCCACCCAGAGGATTGGCATATGCTGCAGCCGCAGTGGAATGTGGACATTGAGCGGCGTCGGCAAGCGCGGGCGGGCAAAGAAGCCCGCAATGCTCGCCACACTGGGCCATCGCAGGAAGGGGAGAGCTAGTGCGCATAGGAATCGTATGCCCCTACTCCTTCGATGAACCAGGCGGAGTTCAAGCCCATATCCTTGATCTAGCCACAGTTTTCATTGAGCAAGGGCACCACGTACAGGTCATTGGCCCCGCTGCGGAATCCACCCAGTTGCCGGATTTCGTAATCAAGGGAGGGCCGGCTTTCCCCATTGCGTATAACGGTTCGGTGGCGCGCCTGTCCGTGGGACCCCACGTCACACGCAAGGTAAAGCAATTCATCAAGGAGGGCGACTTCGATGTCTTGCACATCCATGAGCCCAATTCCCCGAGCTTTTCCATGACCGCGTTGGCCGTCGCCCAAGGCCCGCTGGTGGCGACGTATCACGCTTCCGCGTCTAGCTCCCTGGTGCTGACCCTGGCCAAACCTTTCCTCGTTCCCTTCTTGGAAAAGATCCGGGGTGGCATCGCGGTATCCGATATGGCGCGGCGGTGGCAGGTGGAGCAATTGGGCGGCGACCCGGTGCTCATTCCCAACGGCGTGGATACGTCGGTCTACGCTCAGGCTCGGCGCCGCAGCCCGGCTAAGGCCCCCGGCGATCCTCTGGAAGTTGTCTTCTTGGGACGGTTGGATGAACCACGCAAGGGCCTCGATATCCTGCTGAGCGCGCTGCGCCAAGTACACCACGATATCCGCGTGACCATCATGGGCGGCGGCCGCGCCCGTGAGGTCGAGGGCGTGGATTTTGTAGGCCGGGTCAGCGACGCCGAAAAGGCAGAAATCCTGGGCCGTGCAGATGTCTACGTGGCCCCAAATACCGGCGGCGAAAGCTTCGGCATCGTGCTGGTAGAGGCTATGGCGGCCGGCGCGGCTGTTGTTGCCTCTGACCTCGAGGCTTTCCGTGCGGTGTGCAATGCCGATTCCGACGAGGTTGCCGGCGCGCTGTTCCGCAACGAAGACAGCGAGGATCTGGCTCGTGTCCTCAACGAGGTGCTTGATGACGCCGAGTATCGGGCCCAGTTGGTGCGCAATGGCGTCCAACGCGCCAGCACCTATGACTGGGACCATGTAGCGGCGGCCGTGATGCAGGTCTACGAGACTGTCCAAGACGGCACCAAGGTGAGGGTAAAGCGTTGATGACCATTGAAATCGCCCTAGTCCTCTTCCTACTTATCATCGTAGGTTTGTGGGCGCTTTTTACCGCCCAGCGGCTTAACTCGCTGCACATCCGCACTGATGCCTCGCTGGCCCAGCTGCAGGCGGCACTTGACCGCAGGGCAGCGGTGACAGCGGCGGTCGCACCATCGCTTGCGGCGCTAGCTCAGCGAGCAGAGTCTACCGAGCTCTATCAAGGCCACTTTGAACCGCGCACGATGGTCGAGCGGGAACTATCTGCCGCCATAGTGAGGGAGTTTCCCGCGGACCGTCGCCCGGCCGCGCTTGCCGACGCCGAGGGCCGCATCCAACTTGCCCACCGCTTCTACAACGAAGCGGTCAGCGACACTCGCGCGCTGCGCCTGCGTCCTGCGGTACGGCTCTTTCATCTGGGCGGCACCGCAAAATTGCCGGAATATTTTGATTATATGCTGGCCGAGTAGGCAGCAGTTCTACCTCAAGATTTAGGACGCAAGTGCGTGCCGGCCGCGTCGGCGGCGGAATACCGGCTTCGCCTCGGCGCTAGCGGCCGGGTCTTCCTCCGGGGCGTTAGGCGCTTGCTGCTGCGCCTGCGCCTGCTCGATCTTCGAAGCCAGAGCCACCTCGATTGCGAACCAGACAAGTGCGATGATGGCCATGACAACGATGAGGATATTGCGGGCTACCAATAGGTAGACGGCGAACATGTTCTCGCCCACGTGGTTCCAGATGTAGTCATAGTTGAATGGGTAGACCAAGGTGCCCAGCACGGCGGCGATAATGGTGTAGGACGCTAACAAGGCTTGGAATATCCGCACGGAGGCGAATCCTTGCGGCAGGCGCTGGCGGATCACCACGGCAAGCAAGGGGCCCAGCCAGACGATGTATTGCGGGGAGAAAACCTTATTGGTCGCAATGAGCAGTAGGACCATGACCGTAAAAAACGCCATGGTTGTGCGGGTGGTCCATCCGCCGGCACACAGCCGGTACAGCGCCCAGCCCACTGCGAAAACGAGCATGGCAATGGTGGCAATCGTGCTCCAGGTCATTGCGGTATCTACGCCAGGCCCGGAAATCTCAAAGCTCTTGGACGGGGCGTAGCCCAGGTGCCAGCGCCCTGGAGTACGATGTGCCTGCAACAACAGGAACGTCGCCGGGATGGACTCCAACTGGAGACCGCGCACGCCCTGATAACTCAGCGGTGAAAGCAGGCGGTCGGTACCGGAGGCGGCAATCGTGACGGTGCAGACCGCGACGATGGTGCAGAAGAAGGCAAGGAGGCGCTGCCAGGTTGCGGATCTGTTGAAGCGGCCCACTAAGCCGGCAGCGAGGACTCCCGGCCAAAGCTTCATCGTGGTGGCAAAGCCCAGTACCGCCGAGGCGATGAGCGGGCGGGTTGCTAGAAGGGCAGCCGCCCCGGCAACGGCTAGGGCGGGGAATAAATCGAGACGCCACACAAAGGTGTGGCCAGCTGCGGTGCCAAAGAGGACCCAGAACCAGGCGGCCTGGAAACTGCGCGGTTGAGTCGCGTGGTGACGCAGAAGGAGGGCTAAAAAGGCGGCGTCCACTAGCAGGGTCATGATGGTGAAGCCGATATAGAATGCGGTGATATTCTCACCGGTGAGCCACCCCAAAAGCACCGTGGGCCACGTGCCCGCGTGAGGGTATTCGGTCATCTTTGTCGGGTCATCGCCAAAGCGTCCAGCAAAATAATATGCGACATCGCCCCTGGGATTGTGGTTAATCTTGAGTAGGTAAATAAGGACAAGGCGGGCGATGACCCACCCAATCCATACTGCTGGAACAGAAGCGATGCGTTTCACTCGAAAGACTTTATTCAATGCGCGCCTACTTCGGTAGCGGACATAGTTTCTTCTAGAAAATTCCTCCACTTTTGCGCCCAGAAGTGGGGGACGGATTTGAAAAGGAAACTGACGGCTCGTCCAGTGAGTAGTGTGGACGGCAAACGCTGGGAGAAGTGACGTCAGACATAGGGAGTGTGCAGATGGCATCCATTCGCGAGATTCTGGCCGTCGAGGAAACGAATTTGGCCGATGTGTTTAGAGGCCCTGCTGTGGAGTCGCGGATTGAGCGTACCTTCGGCGGACAGATTGCTGCTCAAGCAGTGGCCGCAGCCCAGCGCACTGTGTCTGGCAAAGACATCCACTCCCTGCATGGTTACTTTGTAGGCCCTGGCGATGTGAGCCGGCCAATTGAAATCCGGGTCGAACGCATTCGGGAGGGGAAATCATTCGCCAACCGGCAGGTACGCGTCTACCAGGGACATGTGCTCCTTTTTACTCTTATGGCTAGTTTCCATCGCGACGGGGATCGCGGCCCGCAGCATCAGGATCCTGCGCCAGAGGTGCCAGGGCCCGAGGAAGTAGCTCGGATTGGCGGCGGAGTCCCGTACTCCACCAGGATTATCCTCAAAGAGTGGGAGGAGTGGGATATTCGCCTCGTGTCGGAAGAGGGCCGCGATCCGGTGGCTGCAGAGCACACCGGTGCCGGCTATCGGCATATCTGGTTCCGCAACACAGGTCACCTCCCAGCGGATTCTGCCTTTCACCGTGCGGCGCTGACCTATATGTCTGATATGACGCTGATTCGCTCGGCCCTTATTCCGCATCAGGGAGAAAAGGTGCAATTGGCTAGCCTTGACCATGCGATATGGTTCCTGCGCCCATTCCGCGTGGATGAGTGGTTGCTATATGAGCAGGTATCACCCACGGCGTCGAATGCAACGGCGGTTGCGCGTGGCAAGATTTTTACCGAGCAGGGTGAATTGGTGGCGTTGGTGAATCAAGAGGGGCTTACACGTTACTTAGATGAAAATTTGGGCAGCGGCTCTGCCCATGGCAATTGGCACAACGTATAAGAACGTCCCGCTTATAAGGGGGTCGCTTTCACGCATTCGTGCAGCACACGTATAATTGCCACCAGTTTCAGCACCCGATTAGAAAGGGACTACATGTCAGGCCACTCGAAATGGGCAACTACCAAGCATAAGAAGGCTGCCAACGATGCCAAGCGTGGCAAGGAATTTGCCAAGCTGATCAAGAACATCGAAGTGGCGGCTCGTACCGGCGGTGGTGACCCAGCGGCTAACCCAACACTTGATGACATGATCAAGAAGGCCAAGAAGGCCTCCGTCCCCAATGACAACATTGAGCGTGCTCGCAAGCGCGGTTCCGGTGAAGAAGCCGGCGGCGCTGACTGGGAAACCATCATGTACGAGGGCTACGGCCCCAACGGCGTAGCCATGCTCATTGAGTGCCTTACGGATAACCGCAACCGTGCGGCAACCGACGTGCGTACCGCGATGTCCAAGAACGGCGGCAACCTGGGTGAGTCCGGCTCTGTGGCCTACATGTTCACCCGTACCGGCTACGTCTTGGTAGAAAAGGGCGAGCTGACGGAGGATGACGTCTTGATGGCCGTGCTGGAAGCAGGCGCGGAAGAGGTCAAGGACCAGGGCGAGAAGTTTGAGATTGTTTGCGCGCCGACGGACGTGCAGGCAGTCAAGGACGCGCTCAAGGACGCCGATATTCAGGTCGATGACTCCGACAATGACTTCCGTGCGTCTGTCGAGGTACCGCTGGAGGCCAATGACGCCAAGAAGATTTTCCGCCTCATCGACGCCTTGGAAGACTCCGACGATGTGCAAAACGTCTACACCAATATGGATCTCTCCGATGAGGTTCTAGCCGAGCTGAACGAGGACTAACCACCTCGCCGCAAGGACGGCTCTTAGCGCCGGTAGCGCTCCGTGGGTATAGCCCAGGAGACGTTGCCGGCGCTTCGTTATGCGAAAGCTGGATGCTACGCTTGTAGAACACCTGTGTGTAGTCCATAATGGGGCAGTAGGCGGTGCTCAGTGGTGCCAACATGACAATGGGGGAGAGATGAACCTAGAAGGAATGCGCGTGATGGGGATTGACCCAGGCTTGACGCGCTGCGGACTTTCCGTGGTTCAGGCTGGTCGTGGCCGAGCAATCCTTCCCGTTTCTGTCGGCGTGGTGCGCACCCCTAGCGATAAGGACTTGACGGAGCGCCTCCTGCGCCTTTCGGTGGCGGCGAAAGAGTGGATGGATGACTATTCGCCAGATGTGGTTGCGATCGAGCGCGTCTTCGAACGCGGTCAGGTGTCCACAGTCATGCAAACGGCCCACGTCGTAGGCGTGCTGGTGCTAGCTGCCGCCGAACGCGATATTCCGGTGTACATGTACACCCCGTCCGAGGTGAAAAAGGCCATCTCTGGTAACGGACGTGCAGATAAGAAGCAGATGACCACCATGATTACCCGTATTCTGGGGTTGACTGAACCACCCAAGCCTGCCGACGCCGCCGACGCTCTTGCGTTGGCAGTGTGCCACTGTTGGCGTGCCCCGGCCATTGTGCGGATGGACCATACCGGTCTCGGGCTTGGTGCTAAGACCAGCGGCGTGCGCGGCCAGGGCAAGAAGCGCTAGGGAATTTTACTGAGAGTGGAAGGATAGGAAGCCAATGATTGCTGCACTGCGTGGAGAGGTAATCCATATTGGACTCGACCATGGGGTTATCGACTGTGCAGGTGTGGGGTACAAATTTCTAGCTACCCCAAAAACTCTGGGCACCTTGCGTCGCGGGGAACAGGCTACGGTTCTGACTAACTTAGTGGTCAAAGAAGATTCTCTGACTCTCTATGGCTTTAGCGCTGATGAAGACCGCGAGATGTTCCACGTGCTGCAATCCGTGTCCGGCCTAGGGCCTAAACTTGCCTTGGCGGCGCTGTCGGTCATGGGGGCAGGGGAGCTTGCTGCGGCAATTGGCGCGGAAGATGTGAAGGCGCTGCAGTCTATCCCGGGCGTCGGCAAGCGGATGGCCCAACGCTTGGCGCTGGAGCTGAAAGATAAGGTAGCGGCCTTTGCGCCAAGCGAGCCCGCCGCCGCAGGCTCCGTTGATACCGCCGTCGCGCCGGCCGGTGGTGCCGAGGTAGAAAGCGTGACTGAGGCACTCATTGGCCTTGGGTTTACCGATAAGGGAGCGCGTCCCGTAGTGGAATCCGCTTACGCGGACAACCCCGATGCCGATACGTCCTCTCTCTTGCGCGCGGCGCTGGCGCAGCTGGGCAAGAAGAAATAACCGGCAGGAAGGCTGAAAAATATGTCCGATATTGAGCGCACCGAGTTCAATCTCCCTGAGGGCGTCGACGCGGCGCACGCCTCCCAGCGCAATAGCGATGTGGATGCCACCGCACACTCCGAGGAGCATGATATTGAACGCTCCTTGCGTCCAAAGTCGCTCGAGGAATTTATCGGCCAACCCAAGGTGCGCGAGCAGCTCTCCCTTGTGCTTAAGGGGGCAAAGAACCGTGGGGTGACGCCCGACCACGTTTTGCTTTCAGGGCCGCCGGGCCTGGGCAAGACCACTATGGCGATGATTATTTCCCAGGAGCTGGGCACTTCGCTGCGTATGACTTCTGGGCCCGCTTTGGAGCGCGCCGGTGATTTGGCCGCAATGCTTTCCAACCTGATGGAAGGCGATGTCCTGTTCATCGATGAGATCCACCGCATTGCCCGGCCAGCAGAAGAAATGCTGTACATGGCAATGGAGGACTTCCGCATTGACGTCATTGTGGGCAAGGGGCCTGGTGCTACTTCTATTCCGCTAGAGATCCCGCCTTTTACCTTGGTCGGCGCGACTACGCGCGCCGGCATGCTCACCGGCCCATTGCGCGACCGCTTCGGTTTCACCGCGCAGATGGAGTACTACGACACGGCTGATCTCACCCAAGTGATCAAGCGCGCCGCCCACATCTTGGACGTGGAAATTGACCACGATGCGGCGGTAGAAATTGGCTCTCGGTCGCGCGGAACCCCGCGTATTGCTAACCGTTTGCTGCGCCGCGTTCGAGACTATGCCGAGGTCAATGGCACCGGCCTGATTGATCTCAGTGCGGCCCAAGGAGCGCTCGAAGTCTTTGACGTAGATGACATGGGACTTGACCGCCTCGACCGGGCGGTGCTCAATGCCTTGATTAAGGGGCACGGCGGCGGACCGGTTGGCGTGAGCACACTGGCCATCGCAGTGGGCGAGGAGCCCTCGACGGTGGAGGAGGTGTGTGAGCCTTACCTGGTGCGTGCCGGGATGGTTGCGCGCACTGGACGCGGCCGCGTAGCTACCGCTGCAGCATGGCGGCACCTGGGGCTTACCCCGCCGGAGGGCGCGGCCGGGCTGTTTTAATTCAGGGGCTAGCCTGCTTGGCGATGCCCCCTTGGGGTTTCTGTGCACACCGCCGTCTGGCACACTAGGGTGCTATGGAAATCATCATTCTCATCATTATTGGCATCCTCTTCGTCGTTCCCTCGTTTATGGCCATGCGAAAGCAGCGCCAGCGCCAAAATGAGATGCAGGCCCTCCAGAATTCCCTGCAGCCGGGCGACGCCATCGTTACGGCAGGCGGCGCGCACGGCGTGGTGCGCAGCACTGGCGACAAGGATGTGGATCTAGAAATCGCCCCTGGTGTGGTGGTGACTTTTGACAAGATGGCCGTGATTCGCACCGAACAAGAGGCCAATGACCTGGCGCGTCCCGCTGCTGGGGAAGAGAAGAACGATGCGGCAGATAACCTGCCAGATGAGAAATATCCTCCGTTTGACGGCCAGGAGAAGAAATAGCCGGCTATCTCCTAAGAGTTGCCTTAACGTTTGCTAGATAGGTGGGGCCTTCGCGGAGCGTAGACCCCATCACACTTTGAGTCTTTTCCGGACCTCGTTAAGGAAAACTCAGCCTGATGACGTACGATTGTGCGTTGTTGACGTGCCTGCGCCATGTGGCGGGGCCGTATTTAATGTTTAAACACCCTGTTATAAGCAGCACAGGAGATTATCGTTGTCCGCAAAAACCCGTGGCGCTATGAAAAATAGCAAACGCCAATGGCCGAAGCGCGCGCTCGCGCTCTTCGTGCTCATTGTGGTTGTTATCTATGCGCTTATCTTTTTAACTGGTAGCCGTCAAAGCACCCCAAAGCTTGGCATCGACTTGCAGGGCGGTACCCGCGTAACGCTGGCGCCGCAAGGCGAGGAACCCACCCAAGACCAGCTCAAGCAAGCACGCAACATTTTGGAACAGCGTGTTAACGGCATGGGTGTTTCTGGTTCTGAGGTTGTCATCAACGGCAATACCCTGGTCATTACCGTGCCAGGTGAAGACGCCTCCCAGGCACAGGCCGTGGGCCAGACCTCGCAGCTGTTCTTCCGTCCGGTGGCTAAGCCCTCCATGCCGGATATGGAAAAGCTCAATAAGGTGCTGGAAGATATGGCCAATCGCTGGGTGAAGTACGACGTACTCAGCGCAGACGAGGCCAATAAGCAGATGGAACAGATGACCCAGTCCATCGCTCAGCAAGAAGCACAGATGACTGGCAAGGAGCCAAAGAAACAGAAGGCTCCTAAGGTCAGCGCCAAGCCGCTTGAGGAGCCAAGCAACTCCATTGAGCAGACTAAGCGCCGTGATGAAGTCACGGAGATGCTCCTGAAGGACCGTCAGTCCGAGGACCCGACCACCCAGGCAGCAGCCTCCGCGCTGATGACCTGCCAGGGCAGCAGCGACCCACTGGCCGGCGCCGATGATCCTGCCAAGCCATTTGTTACTTGTGACTACTCCAACGGCAATCCGTACGTTCTGGAGCCAGCACCGCTTCTCAATGGCATCAAGGACGAAAACGGCACCCGCCTCACCGGTAACGAGATCGATACCAATTCTCCGATCGAAGGCGGCCTGAACGGTCAATCCGGTCAGATGGAGATCAACTTCTCCTTCAAGACTGGTGATGGCCCGAACGGTTCTCAGACCTGGGCGGACCTGACCCAGGAACACTTAAAGGACCAGGTAGCCATCACCCTTGACTCTGGGGTTATTTCCGCACCGTTCATTCAGGGCGCAACCCCAGTTGGTTCTGCTACCTCCATTACTGGTGACTTTAGCCAGGAAGAGGCACAGAGCCTGGCAAATAACCTAAAGTATGGCGCACTGCCGTTGTCCTTCGCCGGTGAAAATGGCGAGCCGGGTGGCACCGTAGAGTCCATTCCGCCAACACTGGGTAAGGCTGCTCTGCAGGCCGGCCTCATTGCAGGCCTTGTTGGCCTGGTACTCGTGATGGCGTACTCGCTGTACTACTTCCGCGCGCTGGCCGGCGTATCCCTTATCTTCCTCATTGCCTCTGGCCTCCTGACCTATGGCTCCCTGGTTCTGCTGGGCCGCTGGATCGGTTACTCGCTGGACCTTTCCGGCATCGCCGGTCTGGTCATCGGTGTGGGCGCAACCGCTGACTCCTTCGTGGTCTACTACGAGCGCATCAAGGACGAGCTCCTCGAGGGACGCACCTTCCGCTCCGCTACGCAAAAGGCGTGGGAGCGCGCTCGTGCCACCATTGTGACCGGTAACGCGGTGACCCTGATTGGCTCTGTTGTGGTCTACTTCCTCGCCATCGGTGAGGTGAAGGGCTTCGCCTTTACCATGGGCCTGACCACCGTCTTCGACCTGATCGTATCCTTCTTGGTCATGGCGCCGCTGATGCAGATGGTCGGCCGACGTCCGGCTGCCGCTAAACCTTCGATGAATGGCCTCGGCGGTATCTACGCACTGGTGGAAGAGCGCCGTGAACGCGGCTACTTTGGCTCGGGACGTCGTCAAGCGAACGCTGCTGAATCCGCGAGTGCAAAGGAGCCAGCCACCAAGGAAACGGCAGGAGATTCTACCGCAGGAACCGCACGTCCCGTAGATGCTGCGGAAGATGAGGAGAAATAAGCATGGCTGTTTCGACTAAGCACAAGATTTCCCGGATGGACCGCCTCTACGAGGACGAGCGCGGTTATGACTTCATTGGCCGCACCAAGCTGTGGTACGGCATCACTGCAGCACTAATCGTGGCAGCAGTGGCCGCGATCCTCATTCGTGGTTTCTCGCTCTCGATTGACTTCGAAGGTGGCACCACGTTGTCGATGCCGGCAGGCGACCTCAAGGAAGATGAGGTAAGCCAGGTCTTCGAAGACTCCACCGGTGTAGAACCCGAGCAGGTTCACATTGTGGGCGCTGGCGATTCCGAGACCTTGGAAATCGTTTCTGAGCGCTTGAGCCAAGAGGACGTGAATGCGGCCCGCGCGGCTATCTATGACAACTTCCAGCCGAAGGATGAAAACGGCAAGGCCACCCCGGATGCCATTGGCTCGTCCACGGTTTCCGAATCTTGGGGTTCTTCTATTACCCAGCGCATGCTCATTGCCATGCTGGTCTTCCTGGTAGCCGCGACCGTCTACGTGGCCATTCGCTTGCAGAAGACCATGGCTTTTGCCGCAATTATCGCGCTGATTGCAGACGGCGTGATCATCGCCGGTATTTACGCCCTGTTTGGCTTCGAAGTTTCCCCGGCCGTCATCATTGGTCTGCTTACCGTCCTGACCTTCTCCATGTATGACTCGGTCATCGTCTTTGACAAGATCAACGAGAACACGGAAGGCCTCGAGGGCCAGCGCAAGAAGACATTTGCTGAGCTGACAAACTTGGCTATTAACCAGACGGTCATGCGCTCGATTTCTACCTCGGTGATTTCTGCGCTGCCTATCATCGCACTCTTCGTGGTGGCCGTGTGGCTCATGGGTATCGGTACTCTCCGCGATCTGGCGCTCATTCAGCTCATCGGCGTGGTCGAGGGCATTTTCTCCTCCATCTTCTTCGCTACGCCGCTGGTCGTGACCCTCGCCAACATGTCCAAGAAGATCAAGCGTCACAACAAGCGGGTCGCGGACTACCGCGCTGGCGAGGACGAGAATGCCGAGGCTGAATCTGGCGCAGCTACCGCCGATCGCACCGTGGTCTCACCGGTGAGCGCAAAGGCCGCCCCGGCTGAGAACGACGATAATCCGTCCGAGTCCACTGGGCACCCTGGCGCAACCTGGCGCCCGGGCCGGTAACCTCCGGTAGTAAGATTTTGGCGGAATTGTAGCTGAAGTGAGGGCAAATAACGGTGCTTAAATCAAAGAGCAGTTCTAGCGAACGTCACTGGGGAAGGAAGGCCATTGCCTCGTGCGTTTCAGCTCTAGCTCTAGCTGCTTCTGCCTGTAGCGGGCAGGGCGGCGAAGAGGACTCGCCTAGTGTTCCCCAGGAGCCAGAATCCTATGGATACTTTGGCTACCAGGTAAATTCCCGCTTGGCCACCGCTAATGCTGGCACCTCCTTTGGTGATGCTACCTCCGCCGGTTTGTTGTCTACGCGGCTTTATCCAGGCCTTTTTGTGCCCGGCCCTTCTGGCGAATTAATTCCCAATGCGGATCTGGTTGAAACTGAAGAGCTTCCGCCCGTTGCCGGCAGCGACCAGCGCAGCGTCCAGCTCACTTTGGAGGAGGATGCCGTCTTTTCCGATGGCACCCCCGTTACCTGTGACGACTACTTTTTGGCGTATGTGGCCGGTACTCATCCAGCTGAATTTGCCTCCCATATGCCGTTGATGAATGACATTGCGGATTTTAGCTGTGAGCCCCAAAGCAAAACGTTCACCCTGACTTTTAACAAGGATCAGGGGCAGCGCTGGCGCCACATGTTTGGCGCCGGCACGGTCATGCCGGCCCATGCGCTGGCCAAGAAGTCCGAGTTGAGCATTGAGGAACTCAACGCCGCCCTGACAGTAGAAGACATGCAGGCGCTTGCGCCGGTTGCTAAGGAATGGCGCTATGGCTTCTCCGTGGCCAAGGATCAACTAGATCCCGAGCTGCAGGTCTCCTTTGGACCCTATGTCATTGACAAGGTAGGCGACGAAGGGGAGATCATTCTCAAAGCAAACGAAAAGTACTTCGGAGACGCCCCAGCCGAGGAGCATGTTGTGGTCTGGCCTTCGGAGGCTGATGCACAGAAGCTCGCAGATAAAGGCGCGTTGCGCGTAGTCGATGCCGCAAGCGAAAATCCTGACTGGCTGGACAGCACGAAGGATGAGGCAGGGGAGTCCCCCTACGAGGTCACTCCAATGGTCGGCGAGCTAACGGATACGCTCACGCTATCTGAAGCTGGAGTATTCGCGGAGCCGTGGGCGCGCGAGAGCTTCGCGGCCTGCGTCGATCAGCAGGCGGTTGCGCAAGCAAGCTCTGCGGCCTCCGGTGTGGAGGTGCCACCGGCTTACCTGCGTACCGTTTCCGCGACCAACCCAGTTGCCGGCAGCCTAGAAAAGGTGGGGAAGGATCACCAGGGCACCGATTTAGCCAAGGCCGGCGATCTCAACGGGACCACTATCAAGGTGGGCTACTTGGGGCCAGACAAACGCTACGCTGCCATGGTGGAACAACTTCGTGCATCCTGTGAGCCGGCCGGTATCACCATCGAGGACGCGTCTGCGGAGTTCATGTCCCAGCACTACTTGGAAATGGATCCGGAAACCTGGGCGCCTACCGTCGATGCCTTTCTCGGCCCAGTCGATCCCCAGACGGAGTATTCCACTGTGGAGTCGAGCATGAAGAACTCTGCGGAGCTGAAGAAGACAGAAGAGGCTCTGTGGAAGGATGTTCCATCCATTCCTCTCTCAGCGCAGCCGCGGGTCTTCCTCGTCCGCCGCGACGTGGAAGGTGTCCTGCCGTACACTGGCGTCTCGGGCATCGGTTGGAATATGGATCGCTGGCACAGTACCGCCCCAACGGACAAGGAATAGGCCCCTCATAGCGGGCGATTACGACCTCTCGCAAATATTTCTCAAGGAAGATTATGAGTTCGCACTACGAATCAGCAGCACAAGCACTCAAGGACAAGGTTCGCCTCGTTCAAGACTTCCCCGAGGAGGGCATCCTCTTTGAGGACCTCACCCCGGTCTTGGCGGATCCAGAGGCATTTCGCACCGTAGTGGACGGCTTGGCGGCCGCCTGCGAGGAATTGGGCGCAGATATGATTGGCGGCCTCGACGCCCGTGGATTCCTCCTCGGCTCGGCCGTCGCCTACAAGTTGGGCCTAGGCATCTTGGCCATCCGCAAGAAGGGCAAGCTTCCCCCACCGGTATATACCGAAGAATATGAGCTGGAGTATGGCTCCGCGGCGCTGGAGATTCCAGCCAGCGGCGTTGACATCAAGGGCAAGCGCGTGGTGCTTGTCGACGACGTCCTGGCCACCGGTGGCACCCTCCACGGTGCCAAGCTTTTGCTTGAGTCAGCAGGTGCCGAAGTCGCTGGCAATGTGGTGGTGCTGGAAGTCAAGGGGCTCAACGGTCGTGAGCGTTTATCCGGCCCACCGCTCATTGTGTTGAATGCCACAGACTAGGATGGGATGCCTAAGCTAGATCGAACGATCTAGTTGGACATGAGGCCACAAGGCCCGTGGCACTGTGAAGGGCGGTAGATTTGGCCATGGACAAACCCGTAAAGCGCCAGTCCGGCGGCGGAATGCGCAGCATGTCGGCTCGCCTAGCTCGTTCGCTTACCGGCGGCCGAGTGAAGGTAAATCCGGTGCTGGACCCGTTGATGTCCATCCACCGCAAGTTTCACCCCAAGGCCGATGCTGATCTACTCAATCGCGCCTATGACACCGCGGAGAGGCTCCATGAGGGTGTCTTTCG
Organism: Corynebacterium sp. ACRPF; assembly: GCF_022347395.1. NCBI lineage: Bacteria > Bacillati > Actinomycetota > Actinomycetes > Mycobacteriales > Corynebacteriaceae > Corynebacterium > Corynebacterium sp. ACRPF. The sequence goes on along the minus strand of NZ_JAKRNB010000003.1, from coordinate 112,946 downwards.
CAAATCCGGAGAACCGTATATCACCCACCCGCTCGCCGTGGCGACGATCGCGGCGGAGATCGGTATGGACACCACCACTATCGTCGCAGCACTGTTGCACGACACCGTGGAGGATACTGACTACTCCCTAGAGGACCTCACCCGAGACTTCGGTCCGGAGGTGGCTCGCTTGGTCGATGGCGTGACCAAGCTGGACAAGGTGGCACTGGGCTCGGCCGCAGAGGCCGAGACCATTCGTAAAATGATTGTCGCCATGGCCACCGACCCCCGAGTCCTGGTCATCAAGGTCAGCGACCGCCTGCACAATATGCGTACCATGCGCTTCCTCCCGCCCGAAAAGCAGGCTAAGAAGGCGCGGCAGACCCTCGAGGTGATTGCTCCGCTAGCTCACCGCCTCGGCATGGCCAGCGTGAAGTGGGAGTTGGAAGACCTGTCCTTTGCCATCTTGTATCCGAAGAAGTACGACGAGATCGTACGGATGGTGGCAGATCGTGCCCCCTCGCGCGATCGCGCGCTGAAAGAGATCATTAGCCAGGTCAGCGGGGCGCTGAAGGAAAACGGCATTGAAGCCGAGGTTATGGGCCGACCAAAGCATTACTGGTCCATTTACCAAAAGATGATTGTGCGCGGCCGCGACTTCGCGGAGATCTTCGACCTCGTAGGAATCCGCATCTTGGTCGAGGACGTCAATAACTGTTATGCCGCGATCGGCGTGGTCCACTCGATCTACCAGGCATTGCCGGGGCGCTTTAAGGACTATATTTCCTCGCCGCGATTCGGCGTGTATCAGTCGCTGCACACCACGGTGCTGGCAAATGGCGGCGCTACCTTGGAAGTCCAGGTACGTACCCACGAGATGCACTACAACGCCGAGTTCGGTGTGGCTGCTCACTGGCGCTACAAAGAAACCAAGGGCAAGAACTCGGGCCACCAGGAAGAAGTAGACCAGATGGCGTGGATGCGCCAACTTCTGGACTGGCAGAAGGAAGCCGCCGATCCCAATGAGTTCCTCGACTCGCTGCGCTACGACCTGACCGCCAAGCAAATCTTCGCCTTTACCCCGAAGGGCGATGTGGTAAACCTGCCTGCCGGTTCTACACCGGTGGACTTTGCCTACGCAGTACATACTGAGGTGGGGCACAGGTGTATCGGTGCCAAGGTCAATGGCAAGCTCGTCGCGCTCGAATCGAAGCTAAAGTCCGGCGACAAGGTGGAAATCTTTACCTCAAAGGATCCCAACGCCGGTCCGTCCCGCGATTGGCAAGACTTCCTCGTGTCTGCTCGAGCCAAGACCAAGGTGCGGCAGTGGTTTGCTAAGGAACGCCGCGAAGAACACTTGGAAGCCGGCCGCGATGCCCTGGCTACCGAGGTCCAACGTGGTGGCTTGCCCATGCACCGCCTCTTTACTGCCAGCTCCATGAAGCAGGTAGCGGAGCAGCTGCACTATACCGACGTCGATTCGCTGTATACCGCCATCGGCGCGGGCCACGTATCTGCTCAACACGTGGCCAACCAATTGGTTGCCATGTTCGGCGACCAAGACGATGCCATTGACACCCTGGCCTCGCGCACGCCACTGTCTGAGATTGAGCACTCCCGCGCCCAACACACTGAAGACTCGGCATCGGGCACTGGCATCTTGGTGGAAGGCAGCCCCGATGTGATGGCAAAGCTTGCCAAGTGTTGCCAGCCCGTGCCGGGCGACGCCATTTTCGGTTTCGTTACCCGCGGTGGGGGAGTCTCCGTGCACCGAGCCGACTGCACTAATGCGGAAAAGCTCAAGGCAGAACCAGAGCGCATGTTGGAGGTGGCCTGGTCTTCTGGTACCTCCGCAACGGGCGCTTTCTCGGCGACGCTGCAATTGGAAGCCCTCGACCGTCAGGGCCTCCTTTCAGAGCTCACTCGGGTAATGAGCGATGAGAACATCAACGTTTTGACCATGAACTCTAATCGTGGCGATGACCATATTGCGACGGTAAGGTTCACATTCTCCGTTTCGGATACCAAGCAATTGGGAACCTTGATGACCACACTGCGCAATACCGAAGGCGTCTTTGACGTTTACCGCGTAACCGCCTAAGGCGCTGTGCCCCACCCTCAAGGAGGGGCGGGGCAAGCAACGCAAAGGCATCGGGGAGGTTACCTGTATGTGAATTCTTGACTGCTGCAAGGTAAAACTCCAGCAAGCAAGCTTAAATTCTCCTGCCAAGTAGTTAGCGAAGCGATATAAATTATCCTGTCGCTTTCTACTATCTAGGAGTACTTCAATGCAGTTCCGTCGCATCGGCCAGCTTGTGGCCGCCACTACCGTTTCCGCTGTTGCTCTCTCCGGCGCGCAGGCGGTGGCACAGGAAAACAAGACCACCATCTCCGTCACCAATATCACCGATATTCACGGTCACTTGGAAGACAAGATTGGTGACCCAGCCAAGGCCGGCGATGAAATCGGCGTGGCTCGCTTGCAGTCCCTTATCAAGCAGGTAAATGAAGGACAGGAATTCAACCTGACCTCCTCGGGCGATAACGTGGGCGGCTCTGCCTTTGTCTCTGCAATTTCTGATGACAAGTACACCCTTGAAGCCCTCAACGAGATGGGTATGAAGGTGACTGCTGTAGGTAACCATGAGTTTGATAAGGGTACCGAAGACCTTACAGGGCGTATCGCTGATAGCTCTGATTACCCAATCTTGGGTGCCAACGTGTTCAAGGATGGGAAGCCTCTTCTGGAGGCTTCCCACGTCGAAGAAATTGATGGCGTAAAAGTCGGCTATGTTGGCACGGTAACGGAAAATACCAAGTATAAGGTGTCTGCTGCCAAGATCCCAGGGATCACTTTTACTAATCCAGCCGAGGCTACCAATAAGGAAGCTACTCGTTTGAAAGAATCTGGTGAGGCCGATGTTGTTGTTGCGCTCATGCACGAAGATGCCCAAGGCTTTGCAGAGGACTTTAACAAAGACGTCGACGTAGCTTTTGGCGGCGACACCCACGTTGCCACTAAGGGCGAAATTGAGCGCGAGGGCGCCTTGCCACTGCAGTGGGCACAGGGACACGAGTACGGCAAACTGCTCAACGACGTTGATATTACCTTTGATAAGACTGCTAAAAAGATTACCGACATCAGTTTGAAGCAGTACGACGCGACCGCTGCAGCAAAGGTTGAACCAGATGCTGAAATCGCAGCTATTGTAAAAAAGGCCCAGCAAGAGGCTGACATCGAGGGTGCCAAGACCGCCGGTACTGTGGAACGGGCCCTGTTCCGCGGATCTGATGAGAATGCTGATTCGGGTTCTAACCGTGGTGTCGAATCTACCCTCAATAACTTCATTGCTGACGGCCAGCGTTACGCCATGAGCAAGCAGGTAGGCGAGGACATCGAGATCGGTGTGATGAACGCTGGCGGTGTTCGTGCTGACTTGAAGGGCGGCGACGTTACCTACAAGGACATTTTTGAGGTACAGCCCTTTGGCAACTCTGTAATTACCGCCAAGATTTCCGGCGAGGAGTTCATTAATGCCTTGGAAAACCAGTGGCAGGAAGGCAGCCGACCACGCCTGGCCATGGGGCTTTCCAATAACGTCCAAGTAGTCTACGACCAGAAGGCCGACAAGGGCGAGCGCGTACAGTCTGTGACCATCAACGGCGAGAAAATCGATCCGAAGAAGGATTACTCCATTGCGCTGTCTTCCTTCCTTGCTTCCAGTGATGAAGAGGCAGGCGGCGACGGCTACTTCAACGCTGGTTCCATCAAGGACAAGAACGATGTGGGCTACATGGACACTCAGGCCATGATCGACTACATCAAGTCGGGTGAATCGGAGGTCCGCACGGGCCAGGGCCAGATTGGCGCCAACATCGAGGGGGACGTGAAGCCGGGCGAGGAAATCACGGTGAACCTGTCCAGCCTCAATTACTCCACCGACGGTGAGCCGATGGCCAAGAAGGCAACCGTCAAGTTGGGCGACGCTGAGCAGACCGTCGATATCGACAACGCTGCGCAAGAAGGCGATGCGCAATTCGGTGAGCGAGGTCGCGCAACGGTAAAGCTCACCGTTCCGGAGAACCTGAGCGGTACCCAGAACCTGGAAATCACCACCGACGCCGGCACTAAGGCAACTCTGCCTCTCGAGGTAAGCGGCGAGGGCTCCGGAGAGCCGGGAGCTAAGCCTGCGCCAAAGGGCTCTTCCTTGTCCTCCAACGGCTCTTCCGTGGGCGGCGCAGTATTCGCCATCGTTGCAGCACTGGTAGCTGGCGTTGCGGTTGTGGGCATGAACCCGCAGATTCTTCCTGCCCCAGCTCGCAAGATGATTGAGGACCTGCGCAAGCAGTTCCACATCTAAGACAGCACAGCACTAGGCGGAGCGGCTCTTCCTGAACGGGGGAGTGACGCTCCGCCTTTTCTGTACGTCTCGCGGCTGCCGGGTAACCTAAGCAGTCGTGGATACTCTAGAACTCTTCCTGCGCGAGATTACCTATCAACTGGGTATTGAATGGCACCGTATTCCCGTTGTCGTGCTGGCGACTTTGGGTATCTACTTGTCCTTCATGGTGCTGGTGAAACTATTTGGCTCTCGCGTTCTTACGTCCATGACGGCCTCAGATGCCATCATCATTATCATGTTTGGCGCGGTCGCAGGCCGCGTCATCGTGGGCAATCCACCGACACTTGCTGCCGGCGTCATCGGTCTGACTACGCTGATGGCACTCGAAGCTGCCTTCGGTACCATTCGCAAGGTAGTGAAGTGGACGCGCTTTCTAGACCGTCGTCCCATCCTCTTAGTCTTTAGTGGCGAGATGGTTGAAGATAACTTGGCGCTCGCACACATTACGGAGTCGGATATCTACTCGGCGGCCCGTAGGGCCGGCATTAGCCGCATGGAAGACGTTCAAATAATGATCCTGGAGCCTACAGGCCATATCTCCGTCATCAAGGTCGGTCAGGCCATCGACCTGGAGCTTTTCAGGGACCTCGTAGGGTCCGAATACATCGAAGACGCTAAAGACGCTTAGGACACACGCCAAAGCTAGGCAGGGAACGCAAAGCGCTTCCCTGCGCTCCCTTTGCTCAAGAGCACATGAAAAAGCCGCTGCATTCCACTAAGGGAAGCAGCGGCTTAAGAATCGCTATGAAGCGGTGACCTTACTTGTTGCCGAAAGGCAGGTCGAAGTACTTGTTAGCGAAAGCGAACAGGGTGCCCAGAGCGCCGATAACAGCGGTGACAACGCCGATCCAAGCCTTGATATCCTCTGCCTTCTCCTTGGAAGTACGGTCATCTTCCTTCTTCTTAGAGTCATCGGACTTGTCAGCTGCGTAGTTGGTGTCCTCGGAGGAGTTGAACAGTTCCTTAGCTACGCCGGCGACCTCGGAGGAAGAGCCGGAGGTGGTGTCCTCAGCGTTAGCGACGGTGGTGCCTGCGAAGGCGACGGACAGAGCGGTAGCGCCAGCAACGAGTGCCTTGCGGGAGAAAAGCTTCATTTTTTGATTCCTAACAAGCTTGGTGTGTTCAAAGACGTTTTAAATACTAGACAGGCTGACAGCCTTCCGCAACAGTATTGGCAGGTTTTAGTTGACTGGCTGAACTAACTGAAAGTCTGCTGTGTGCTGTGTGTTTACTACTGTGATTCTTGTGATCTGGGGGAATTTTAGTGTTCTCCTGTTTCTGCAGCTTAACCCTCAAAATAGAGCTCAGCTTAAATTAAGGAAAGGATAAGCCCCGGCGCATTCATCCACGGTATGTGTGGTCAATGGCCGGGGCTTTGTACCCGCCCCCGTTAGGGGGTGTGGTCCGGTGGGGCTAAGAGGGGGGCGTCGCCAAGCAGGGCTTTTCTGCCGCCTAAGCCTTGACGGTTGCCTTCTTAATCTTGACTTCCTTTGCCGGCTTGCCATCTGGCTGGCCGCCTTCGACGCCGTTCTTGGCAATCTTATCCATCGTCTTCATGCCCTTGTCGGTGATGGTGGCGAAGTAGGTGTAGTTAGGGGCCAGCTCAGAATCGTCGTAGTTGAGGAAGAACTGGGAACCATTGGTGTCTGGGCCGCTGTTGGCCATGGCGACGGAGCCGCGCGGGTAGACAACGGGGCTCTGTGCGTCCTTCTCCTCCACTTCGTCGGTGGGGTACTCATCAGCGAAGCTAAAGCCGGGGCCGCCGGAACCGGAACCGGTTGGGTCGCCGCACTGCAGTACGTTGATCCCGCTTGAGGTCATGCGGTGGCAAACGGTGTCGTCGTAGTAGCCCGACTTGGCCAGCTCAGAAATAGCATTGGTGGTACACGGCGCCTTGGCGCGGTCCATTTCCATCTCAATAGTGCCCTGGTTGGTTTCAAAGGAAACGGTGACGGTGCCCTTGGTGGAAATATCCTTGCCGTTGGGCTTCTTCGCGCCGTTGGACTCTTGCCCGTTGTCCTCGTACTTACAGGTCACGGTATCCGGCAGGGCCTTGGCCCGCTTGTCAGCGATGGGCTGCGCCTGTGGCGTTTCTTGCGAGGTCTCAGCTGCGGAAGACTCCTCAGCCTGTACGTTTTCATCGTCGCCTTCGCGGGTGGACAAGAAGTAGATGCCGCCGACGAGGGCGAGAATTACTACGAGGGAGGCGGCAACAACGCCTAGCGGGCGTGCCTTCTGCTTGCGTTCGCGGGATTTCAGCTCGCGCTCGAGCTTGCTCAGCGCCTCTTCGCCGCGCTTTTGATTATTTGGCACCGGGAGTCAACCTTTCTAGCGATTATCGGTGGCATGATTCAACCTGACTGAGTCTAGCGGTTCCCGACAGCTGAGAAAGCGTTGGCATGGAAAACTGAGCAAGTTAATAGCTCTAAAGCCCAATAATAAGTACGCTGGTTTCTATGGTTGAACCAGATTTTACCGATCCGCCAACGCCCACCGTTGGTGAACTTCCCCCAGTGGGAGACCCGCTGCCCGAGTTTGAACTCATCGGTACCGACCTGCGTCAGATTACCAATGAGACCTTTGCGGGCACGCGCCTTATTATTTCCATCTTGCCCTCTATTGAAACCCCTGCCTGTCAGGAGCAGCTGCGCCGTTTTCATGAGCAGGTTTCTCAGCTAGATAACACTAAGCTTCTCTCCGTTTCTCTCGATTTGCCCTTTACCCTCAAGCGCTTTTGCGCGGCTGACGGCATTGATGATGTCATCGCCGCCTCCGCATTTCGCTCTGACTTTGGTGAGAAGTTCGGCGTGACTGTGCGCGATTCCGTCTTGGAAGGCTTGCTTGCCCGCTCCGTGGTGGTGGCTGATGAAAACCACAAGGTCATCCACACTCAAATGGTTCCTGGCGTGGTCACCCAGCTTGATTATGACAAGGTCTGGGATATTTTGCGTTAAGCCGTTCGGCGCTGTCGGCCTCTACTCATCCTGAAAATGGGGGAGGCCGGCTCTTTTTTGTTTCGGGCAGCTAGGGTAGTGGGCATGGAAATCTACGGTTTTACTGCCGGTCCGTTTCAGACCAATACCTACGTGATTGCGGAAGGCCGCCGCGCCTTCATAGTGGACCCGGGCATGGATGCGATGGAAAAGGTCCTCGAGCATGACTTGGACTATGAGGCTATCGTGCTCACACACGGCCATATTGACCACACTCGGGATGCCGGGTCTTTGGCAGAAAAGCTCGACATCCCTGTTTATATCCACCCTGCTGACAGATTTATGCTCGACAGCGGTGAAGGAGTGTCGCCCCAGGCCCAAGAGCTTTTCGACGCCGCCCATATGACTCCCATCTCCGACCTCCGCGAGCTCCATGATGGCGAAACCCTGGAGCTTATCGGTCATACCTTTGCTCTCAAACACGCGCCCGGGCATTCGCCGGGATGCGTGATGATTGTTTCCGAAGAGTTTGCTCTCACCGGTGACGTGCTCTTCGCCGGGGCCATTGGACGCACCGACTTACCTCACTCGGACCCCAATGCCATGCAGAAGTCGCTTGCTGGCCCAGTGTGGAGTCTGCCCGATAACCTCGACATTCTGCCCGGCCACGGGCCTACCACCACGATGCGTAAGGAGAGGGCGACCAATCCCTTCTTCGCAACATTGAGGGAGGTACTGTAATACCCGTGAGTAAAAAGAAGCAGTTCCAAGCCCTGTCCGCCCCCAAAGGTGTCCCAGACTATTTCCCACCGCAGTCGGCCGCATTCTATAAGGTGCGCCAGACCATGGTGGAGCAGGCACATCTCTCCGGCTTCCAGCACATTGAGCTGCCCATTTTCGAAGACACCGCGCTTTTCGCCCGTGGCGTGGGCGAGTCCACCGACGTGGTGTCTAAGGAGATGTACACCTTTGCTGATCGCGGCGACCGTTCCGTTACTTTGCGCCCAGAGGGTACCGCTGGCGTGATGCGCTCGGTCATTGAGCACAACCTGGACCGCGGCCAGCTGCCCGTGAAGCTCAACTATTTTGGTCCGTTCTTCCGCTATGAGCGCCCCCAGGCTGGCCGCTACCGCCAGCTACAGCAGGTCGGTGTAGAGGCTATTGGCGTGGACGACCCTGCGCTAGACGCCGAGGTCATCGCCTTGGCGGATCGTTCCTTCCGCGCGCTGGGGCTTAGCGGCTTCCGCCTCGAGCTCACCAGCTTGGGCGATCGCAATTGCCGCCCGGCTTACCGCGAGAAGCTGCAGGAATTCCTCTTTAAGCTCGACTTGGATGAAGAGACCCGTCACCGTGCAGAGATCAACCCTTTGCGCGTGCTGGATGACAAGCGCCCGGAGATCCAGGAGCAGCTTGCCGACGCCCCCTTGATGCTCGACCACCTCAATGACGAATGCCGCGAGCACTTCGAAACTGTCACCGGCATGCTGGATGATATGGGCGTAGCCTACGAGATTAATCCGCGCATGGTCCGCGGCTTGGACTACTACACCAAGACCTGCTTCGAGTTCGTTCATGACGGACTCGGCGCGCAGTCCGGCATCGGTGGCGGTGGCCGCTACGACGGGCTGATGGCCCAGCTAGGCGGTCAAGACCTATCCGGTATCGGCTACGGTCTGGGTGTCGACCGCGCCCTGCTGGCGCTGGAGGCTGAGGGCATCACCCTCGAAGGCGTGGAGTCCCGCGTGGACGTCTTTGGCGTTGCACTGGGTAGCACCGCCAAGCGCACGATGACCACCCTGATCAATGATCTCCGCAAGGCTGGAATCTCTGCGGATATGTCCTTTGGAGACCGCGGCTTGAAGGGCGCGATGAAGGGCGCCGACCGCGCCGGTGCACGCTTCGCGCTGGTCTTGGGCGAGCAGGAGCTAGAAAATGGCACGGTTGCGCTCAAGGACCTTGCCGCCCATGAGCAGCACGACGTAAAGGTTTCTGACCTAGTGTCCGTACTTGCTCGGGAAATCAACGGCGAGGCCTAGATTTCTTTGGGCGGTGGGCATTGCGTTTAGGCGCGGTGCCCACTTTTTATGCCCGCTAGAAAGAGATCAATGATCTTTTCCTGAATATCCGGCTGGTAGGCCTCGATATCAACCTCGCGGGGTCGTGCCAGGCTCAACAGTCCCACAATGAATTCGAGGTGGGTGACGCCGGGGCCAATCTCGCCTTGCTCTTGGCCAAGCTCAATAAACCGTCGCCCGTTGCGCTCGAGGAGGTCGCGCTGGGCGGTTAACTCGGGGCTCAGAGAGTCCAAATCCTGAGGGACGAACGCAGGAATGAGGGTGTTCAGTCCCATGGTCAGGATATGAGTGGCGTAGGTCCGGACGTAGTCTTTCCCAGAGTGGGTGGAGTTCTCAAAGTCTGCGATGAGGCGCTGTTGAAACTTGGCAAAGGCATCACCCATATATTCCGCGCACGCGCGGATGAGGCTCGCGCGGTTGGGGAAATTGCGATAGACCGTGGCCACGCTCACCCCTGCCTGCGTAGCCACCTTTTCCAAAGCGACATCATCGCCGTGGGTACGAAAAAGCTGGCACGCCGCGGCAATAATGGCGGTGCGGCGGTGAAGGGCATCTGCGCGCATGGAATCCTTTTTAGCACTCCACCTGCGAAACGCTAAAGCCCATGGTCTTGGCCAATCCGCCCAGGGAGGTCTCCTTGTATTTGGAGAGCATATCGCGGCCGGTTTCAGCCATGGTTTGCACAGCATTGTCCAAGGTCACGTGGTGAGTGCCTTCGCCCATTTTGGCCATACGTGCGGCGTTGATGGACTTTACCGCGCCAATGGCATTGCGCTCGATGCACGGAATTTGCACCAATCCGCCCACTGGGTCGCAGGTAAGGCCCAAATTATGCTCCAAAGCGATTTCCGCGGCGTTTTCCACCTGCGCTGGGGCTGCACCCAGCAGCTCTGCCATTCCTGCGGCGGCCATAGCGGAGGCAGAACCCACTTCGCCTTGGCAGCCAACCTCGGCTCCGGAGATGGACGCGTTTTCCTTGATAATCATGCCGATGGCACCGGCGGTCAATAGGTACCGACGGGCAGTGGAACGGGTGAAGTCTGCACGGAAATCGCGCGCATAATGCAGTACTGCTGGAATGATGCCGCATGCACCGTTGGTAGGAGCAGTAATGACGCGGCCACCGGCAGCGTTTTGCTCATTAACCGCTAGGGCGTACAGGTTAACCCACTCCATGGCGGAGAAACCGCAGCTGGTGTCGTCCTGATTTTCTAGCAACTGGGCGTACATCTTCGGGGCACGGCGTGCCACACGCAGGCCACCTGGAAGAAGGCCCTTGGTGGAAATACCTTCGGTTACGCACTCACGCATGATGTCCCAGACCAAATCAAGGTGGCGCAAAACGTATTCCGCTCCGCCTTCATCGCGGTGCAAGGCCTCCTCGTTGGCAAGGACGAGCTCCCAAATTGCTTTGTCATGCGCCTCGCACAGGTTGAGCAATTCTTCGCCCGTGGTGAACTTATAGGGAACGGAATCATCTACCTGGGCGGCGGCTACGCCGGCGGGAACCTCATTGCTTTCGGCTACTTCCGCATCGAGCTCGGCGCGGGAGAGGATAAAACCGCCGCCCACAGAGAAGTACTCTTCCTTTTCTGCGAGGAGGTTGCCGCTGTCATCCCAGGCGCTAAAAATCATGCCATTCGGGTGCTGGGGCAGCGGTTCATTATCAAAGACAATCTCATAGTCCACCGTGCCCCGGGGGCCAGAAATAGTTCCCTCGCTGGGGATAAAGCCGCCTGCGTGAGGTTCGGCGTCGATAGGCACGCTTAGCGGATCCCAGCCGGCGAGCCCAAGGATGACGGCGCGATCGGAAGCGTGGCCACGGCCAGTGGCGGAAAGCGAGCCGCGCAACTCCGTATATACCTTAGCTGGGTGCTTCTCTAGGGAATCGAGGAATTGCTTAGCCGCGCGCATGGGCCCGACGGTGTGCGAAGAAGAAGGGCCAATGCCGATGGAGAAGATGTCCGTGACGCTAATTGTCATAGTTAAGCTGTGCCGAACCTTTCTGAAGGGATAGCTATCGGGTGCTTGCTGTGCCGCTATTTCGGTCAGAGCTGGACCCAAAGAGTAGAGGCAGATTTTATGTGACCAGGGTAGCGAAAGTCACACCTTCTATCAATCGCCGTCTATGCGTAGCACGGCTAGCGTTGTGGTTTATTTGCCGTACCCATTCAGGAGCTTGTCAAGGGGGATGAAGTTCTCCTTTGCTAGCCGGACGGTGGAGCGGCCTCCCAGTCCGGTCAGGTCACCGGCAATTCCGGCCACCCTGTCCCGCGGGGCAACTATTTGGTCAGCCAGCTGGATGGCAGAGCGCTCAATTCGGGCGGCAATGCGCTCTCCTTCCGGAGTGCCTAAGTCTTCTGTGGCCTGAAAAACACCCGTCGGCACGATGTTTGCGTGGAGTTGGTTAAATAGCGGGCGAAGTGCGTAGTCCAAAATGAGGGCGTGGCGCGAAGAACCGGCCGTAGCTGCGATGATGGTGGGAAGGTTGTCGAGGGCATGGGGCTCCAAGGTGTCAAAGAACATCTTGAAAAGGCCCGAATAGCTGCCTTGGAATACAGGGGTGACGGCGATGAGTCCATCGGCCTCGGCAACCTGCTGCTTGGCTCTAGCCAAAAGGGGTGTTTGCGCAGTCTGATCGGTCATGGCGGTAGCTAGTTCGAAGGCGAGATCGCGGACCTCAATGACGTCGATTTCGGCCCCTTCACCGCGCGCGGCGATTTTGGCCCGGGTGGCTTCAGCGAGCATGTCCGCCAACCTGCGAGAGGAAGACGGCTGGGAAAGACCAGCTGAGATAACGAGGAGGGAGCGCATAACTAGTTCTCCTTTCCTGGGCTGACCTGAAGGTGCGAAGGATGAGGCGCAGAGAGCAAGCTTGCGTGCGTCGGCGGGTCAGAAGGCACGTGGCTCGGGCGGCGCTGCTCAAAGCGGCGTCGCAGCTCGGGGACTACTTGTGTGCCCAGGATTTCTATCTGTTGGAGAACTACCTCTTGGGGTAGTCCGGCGTGGTCGATGAGGAATAGCTGGCGTTGGTAGTCACCGGCCCAGTCAGCGAAGCTGAGGGTCTTTTCAATTACCTGTTCCACGGTGCCGACGGTCAGTGGAGTCTGTGCCGTGAAGTCCTCGAGGCTTGGCCCGTGGCCATAGACTGGGGCGTTGTCGAAGTAGGGGCGGAAGAAGTCTTTAGCTTCCTGTTCGGTTTCACCAATGAAGACTTGGCCGCCAAGTCCGACGATTGCTTGGTCCGCTTGACCATGGCCATAGCTTTCAAAGTGACGGCGGTAGAGGTCCACCAACTGGGCGGTGTGCTCCTTATTCCAGAAGATATTGTTGTGGAAGAAGCCATCGCCGTAGTATGCCGCTTGCTCAGCGATTTGCGGCGAACGAATGGAGCCGTGCCAGACAAAGGGCGGAATTCCATCTAGTGGTGCCGGAGTAGCGGTAAATCCTTCCAAACCCGCGCGGAACTTTCCTTGCCAGTTAACAACGGGCTCACGCCACAGCCTGCGCAGCAGGTGATAATTCTCAATAGCCAAAGGAATGCCCTGCTGGATGTCTTTGCCAAACCAGGGATAGACTGGGCCGGTATTTCCGCGGCCGAGCATGAGGTCTACGCGGCCGTCAGCAAGGTGCTGCAGAAAGGCATAGTCCTCTGCGATCTTCACCGGGTCATTGGTAGTAATGAGCGTGGTCGCAGTAGATAGCAGCAAGCGCTCCGTCTGCGCGGCGATATACGCCAAGTGCGTTGTAGGAGAGGACGGAACGAAGGGTGGGTTGTGGTGCTCGCCGGTAGCAAAGACATCAAGGCCAACCTCTTCGGTTTTCAACGCAATCTCCGTCAAGTTGCGGATGCGCTCAGCCTCAGTGGGTGTCTTCCCTGAGATGGGGTCAGTAGTTAGATCCCCGATAGTGAAGATGCCGAATTGCATGCTTGCCTTTCAATGCGGTGCACAGGAGTAAAGATAGACGCAGTGTCGACTGCGGGAAAGCCGACTGCGGGAGAATTATTCCCATTCTAGAGCATCAAAAAGTGCCGGTAGATCGGCCGGTGCAACGAGGCGCAGGGGCCTCTCAGTGACCTTGCCGTGTTCCGTGATGACCGCTGCGCACGGGCGATGTCCTTGGTTGTCGGTTTCTGAAAGGGCGTCCACCGTTTCCTGCACGCTTACTGTGCGGGCAAGAAAGATAGCGCGATCACTGGGTTCTTGATACTCCACAATGTCCGCGATGTCCGCAGCATCGAGCACGTGATTATCGCTGAGGTCCCCGGCTACCCATCGCGCAATGGTGTTGGTGGTTAGCAAAGCGGTGAAGCGGCCCTCATCGTAGATGGGGATTTGAGAGAAGTCCTTATCCTTTATGACGTCAAATGCTTCCATGATTGATGTGGCAGACGTCAAGGTAAATACCTTTTGCGGCTGCAAAACCTGGAGGGTGGCGGGCGGGGATACCACAATGTCTCGGAGAGCGGAGATCTGCTTGACCACTGCTTCGTGCGGTTCAGCTATGGGCTCTGATTTGTAGTAGCGCCCGTGGGCAATGGCATTGCGAAGGTTAGAAAAATCTTTAAGCGCTTCGGCTTGTTTACTGGAAAGCACGTGCTTGTCTCGTGCCCTGTCTACTATCCACCAGAAGGAATCTGAGTTCTCAGCGTTGAGAGCCGAGCGCAAGTGTTGTTCTATGTCGTTGAATGCGGCCAGGAATGCAGTAGCTCGATGCGCGGTCATATGGGCCAGTGTAGAGAAGGGGGGCGTCGCCAAGCAGGGCATTAGTCCACGCTACCCAATGGAAAATCCGCTAGCCCCGGCACAATGGCCGGTGCGGCTAGCGGATGAAATGGGGTGCCGAGGATAAGCGGCGCTGAGCTATCCCTAGAAGACTACGCGCAGCACAGACACAGTAATAGCAGCGATGACTGCCGCGGCGGGCAGGGTGATGACCCACGCCAAAGCGATAGGCTTCATCAGGTTCCAATTAGCTGCCTTGTTGACAATGCCCACGCCCAACACGGCGCCGATGAGGATGTGGGTGGAAGAAACCGGAAGGCCCAAGATCGATGAACCCATCACCACAGCGGCGGCGGCAAGCTCAGCAGCGAAGCCGGAGGAGGGGTGCATTTGGGTTAGGCCCGAGCCCACAGTCTGAATCACGAAGCGGCCGATGAACCACAGGCCAGAAATCAGGGCGACACCCATGGCAATCATGACGGCAACGGGCACGGCAGCTTCGTCGCTGACTTGGTCGGTCTTGAGGACGTCAATAACCGCAGCGAAAGGGCCAATGGCATTGGCAATGTCGTTGGAACCGTGGGAGAAGGCGAAGGCGGAAGCGGTAAAGACCTGCATCCAAGAAAAGAGAAGGAAGGTGGACTTAGCCAGCGACTTCTTCTTCAGGGAGCGGGCGAAAATGAAGACGGCCATCCACACCACTGCGCCGACCATGCCCATGACCAAGAGGTTCTGGAGGACGCTGAAATCGAGTCCGGTGTGCTTCAGACCCTTGAACATCACCATGGCGGAGATGATGATGGCACCAATGGCGGCTAGTACCGGTACCCAGCTCTCCAGGGCGCGGTGAGCCTTGACATCATCCATGTCCTTGTTGAGGTTATACAGATCGCGGTAATACTCAGATTCCAGCTGATCCGGATCGAAGTCCTCTTCTGCCACCAAAGCGGCGTCCCGGGCCATGGCGTTGGTGTAGCTGATCTGCTGGATTTCATTGAGGCGAGCAAAGCGAGATTTGTGCTCTTGGCGTAGCTCCGCACGACGGGTCTTGATTTCGCGCAGCTTCTGGTCTGCTTCCTCGTTGTAGACCAAGATGGAGGTCTTAATCCACTTAAACAGGATGAAAGCGGCGAGACCGCCGAGGACAGGGGAGAGCACCCACGAGATGGCAATAGTGCCAATCCCGCCCCACTGCACCATGTCCAGGCCGCCCTTGCCGGTGACGAAGCCGACGGTGAGCGCGGCGCCGACGATGCCGCCAACGATGGAGTGGGTGGTAGACACCGGCCAACCCATACGGGTGGCAACGAGGAGCCAGATGGCCGCACCCAAAAGGGACGACATCATGATGTAGACGAACTCCATGGGGTCGAGACCATCAATGGCGTCAAGGTCGACGATGCCAGAACGCACGGTATCGGTAACCTCGCCGCCGGCGAGGATGGCGCCAGAGACCTCGAAGATGGCGGCGACAACGAGGGCCTGCTTCATGGATAGCGTTCCGGCACCCACGGAGGTGCCGAAGGAGTTGGCAACGTCATTGCCGCCAATATTGAAGGCCATGAAAAGGGCGAAGAGAATGGCAGTGCCAAGGAGAATGGGCTTAGAGCCATCGACGTAGTCGTGGCCCCAGATCATAAAACCGATGAGGGTAACGGCGGTAAGGCCGCCAAAGATGGCGTGCCAAATCCAGTCGTTGCCCTTGCCATTGACGGCCTCAATGTCCGTCATCTGGGTGGTAGGGGTAGACACAGGAAGAACCTTTCAGGAAAGCGTGCACGAGGGGTATGGCCGCGCTTGTCAGCGTGGTTAAGGGGATTCTCAAAGGAAATTCTTATGTAGAGAATGCACGCTCAGACTAAAGGCCCTAGGTGTCGGGAAAGTGAACTCAAGATGTGGAGTTCGTGAAAGCAATGTGGCTATTTGTGAACATAATGGCCGCCGCTCTCGGCGACGGCCACGTTGAGGGTTTTAGCCGCGGTAGGCGCCGCGCTCCAGGGTGTCGCACTGGGACATCTTGCCAGAGTTATATCCGGCGAGGAATGCCTTCTCACGCTGCTCGGAGGAACCGTGCGTCCAGGAATCAGGCTGGACCTGGCCGCCGGATCGGCGCTGGATATTGTCATCGCCCACCGCCTGGGCAGCCGCGACAGCGTCTGAGACCTGTTCCTTAGTAATCGGCTCGAGCAAGGGGTTATCGCCCTTGTCGGCGTAGGAAGCCCACAGGCCTGCGTAGCAGTCAGCCTGGAGCTCGATCTTCACCGCGTTGGAATCGGCGCCTGGGTCGTCATAGTCCGACAGGCCGAGGGTGCCCTCAAGGTTTTGAATGTGGTGGCCGAACTCGTGCGCCACGATGTACATGCGGGCCAAAGGAGCATTTTCCGCGCCGAAGTTGCGCAGGGAATCAAAGAACGCGGTGTCGAAATAAGCGGACTCATCGCGTGGGCAGTAGAAGGGGCCGGTAGAAGAAGAGGCCGCGCCGCAACCGGTATTAACGCCGCCGTGGAAGACCACGCGCTCCGGCTCGGTGTATTGGATATCGGCCTGTTCCTGCAAGACCTTGGACCAGACGTTATCCACGCTGCGCCCGGTGAACTCTACGAGGCATTCATCCTTGGTGTTGCCATCTTCTGCAGTTTCGCATTCGGGGCTTTCGCCTTGTGCAGCGCCGTCGGATTGGGTCTGCTCGCTGCCCAGGATTGAACCCAAGTCTGAGGGATTGCCGCCCAGAAGGAGGAAGAGGCCTACTAGAACAATCGAGCCGACGCCACCACCAATGGCGATACCACCGCCGCCACCACCCGAACGCGCTTCTTTGCCGCCGAAATCGGCACCTGATCTAAAAGTCATGCCTAAATAGTGCCACATGGTCCCCTCATACACTGGATGGAGATTGTTGCAAAGAGGCCGAAGGAGGGAAACGGTGGCTCTTCTGCGGCCTTCGGGGTTAGCTTGCGTCCACCTAACTGCGCTCCGCGTACCGGTAGGGATGTAGAATTGTGCGCGTTCCTAGTCTTGTGCTTGGTTTGGCGCGCGCTGTTTACGCGTGGCGGGACCCGCAAGTGACACAATTTTCAGAAGGGATTGAACAACAGTGCTGCGTACCCACTTAGCAGGTGAGCTCCGCAAAGAACTCGCAGGAGAGACCGTCACCCTAACCGGTTGGGTTTCCCGCCGCCGCGATCACGGTGGTGTGATCTTCATTGACCTGCGCGATCGCTCCGGCATCGCCCAGGTCGTCTTCCGCGAATCTGACGTGGCGGAGCGCGCCCATGACCTGCGTTCCGAATACTGCGTTAAGGTCACCGGTACCGTGGAGCCTCGCCCAGAAGGCTCGGAAAACCCCAACCTGCCGTCCGGTGAGATTGAGGTTAACGTCGCGGATCTTGAGGTTTTGAATAAGTCCGCAGCGCTGCCGTTTCAAATTGATGATCCTTCCACCTCGGGTGAGGTAGGCGAGGAGACTCGCCTGAAATACCGCTACCTGGACCTGCGCCGCGAGCGCCAGGCACAGGCACTGCGCCTGCGTTCTGCAGCCAACCGCGCGGCCCGCAAGGTGCTGGATTCGCATGACTTTGCTGAGATCGAGACTCCAACCCTGACCCGGTCCACCCCGGAGGGTGCGCGCGACTTCCTGGTTCCAGCACGCTTGAAACCAGGCACCTGGTATGCACTGCCGCAGTCCCCGCAGCTTTTCAAGCAGCTGCTCATGGTCTCCGGCATGGAGCGCTACTACCAGATCGCGCGTTGCTACCGCGATGAAGACTTCCGCGCTGACCGCCAGCCGGAGTTTACCCAGCTGGACGTGGAGATGTCCTTTGTAGACCAGGACGATGTCATCGCCTTGGCGGAAGAGATCGTCACCGAGCTGTGGAAGCTCATCGGCTACGAGATCAAGACTCCGATCCCGCGCATGACCTATGCGGATGCGATGAAGTACTACGGTTCCGATAAGCCGGACCTGCGCTTTGACATCAAGATTGTAGAGTGCACCGAGTTCTTCAAGGACACCACTTTCCGCGTCTTCCAGAACGAATACGTCGGCGCCGTGGTCATGGAAGGCGGCGCCTCCCAGCCGCGCCGCCAGTTCGATGCTTGGCAGGAGTGGGCAAAGCAGCGTGGAGCCAAGGGCCTGGCCTACATCACCGTGGGCGAGGACGGCGCCCTGGGCGGTCCGGTAGCTAAGAACATTACCGACGCCGAGCGCGAGGGCATTGCAGAGCACGTCGGCGCTAAGCCGGGCGACGCCATCTTCTTTGCCGCTGGTGACACTAAGTCTTCCCGTGCCCTCTTGGGCGCTGCACGTGGCGAGATTGCCAAGAAGCTGGACCTTATCAAGGAAGGCGACTGGGCCTTTACCTGGGTTGTAGATGCTCCGCTCTTTGAGCCTTCCGCTGACGCGACCGCTTCTGGCGACGTCGCACTGGGTCACTCCAAGTGGACCGCGGTTCACCACGCCTTTACCTCCCCGAAGCCGGAGTACCTGGACAACTTTGACCAGAACCCGGGCGAGGCGCTGGCGTACGCCTATGACATTGTCTGCAACGGCAACGAGATTGGCGGCGGCTCCATTCGTATCCACCAGCAGGACGTGCAGAAGCGCGTCTTCGACGTCATGGGAATCGGTGACGAGGAAGCCCAGGAGAAGTTCGGCTTCCTGCTCGATGCATTCCAGTACGGCGCCCCACCACACGGCGGTATCGCCTTCGGCTGGGACCGCATCGTCTCCCTGTTGGGCGGCTTTGACTCCATCCGCGACGTCATTGCGTTCCCGAAGTCCGGTGGCGGCGTGGATCCGCTTACCGACGCCCCTGCGGCTATCCCTGCTGCACAGCGTAAGGAGACCGGCGTAGACTACAAGCCGGAAAAGAAGAAGGAACAGGAAAAGTCTGGTTCCACTGCGGGTGAAACCGCTGAGGAGAAGTAAGCAGAAGGCTTAAACCTCAGCCTTTAAGGCGCACCGTGCGGGGCACATCGTAGTCCGCTGCAATTTCGCTGCGGGCGAACTTGTGACCCCGCTTTGGTGTGAGGGGGCATACTGGATAGAACTATGGTTGATAACGAAGCTGTGCTATCACCCGAGGATGTCATCAAGGCCGCCTCGGAGATGCTGTCGCGCCGTTTTGGTGGTAGCCCGGAGATGTCGAGCGTGGAGCGCTTGGACGGTTCCGGCAATGCAATGGTCCTACGCGCCAGGATTGCCCCTGGAGCCTTTTTGCCGCACCGCTCGGTAGTTATTAAGTACAACCCAGTCACCGGCTATGGTGTCGATGATGCCGCGATGCTGCGCGAGGTGGTGGCTTATCAGTTCACCACCGCGTTATCTGAGGACGTGCGCCCGGGACCCGTACTTCTGGCCCACGATCTGGAGCAGCGCATTATTGTGTTGACGGACTTGGGCGAGGGCGAAACGCTTGCCGACGTCCTCGTACAGTCCACCGATGATGACCGCGTGCGGGTGCTGCGCTCGCTGGGCAGTGCGTTGGGGCACATGCACGCTGGAACCGCAGGCCATGAGCAAGATTATGAAACCTTGCTCAATAGGATGCTGCGCAAGAATCCCGATTTGGCCCCGCACCAGTCCGTGCGCGATGAGGCGCTGGAGCGCTCCATTGGCATCGGCCTCGACTTGCTGGATAAAGCCGGGCTTGAAGCACCGGCGAGCTTCCGAGAGCTAGCGGGTCAAGCCGCACGCTCCCTGGCATCCGGCAAGGACCGGGCCTTTACTCCCTTCGACCTTTCACCGGATAACATCATTGTGTCCCAGCGCCTGCACTTCTTGGACTATGAATGGGCAGGATTCCGCAATGTTGGCTTCGACGTAGCCTGCGTTATCGCCGGCTTCCCGCAGTTCCTCTTCTCCAAGCCGATTACGGACGAAGAGGCAGATATTTTCATCTCTGCTTGGTCTCGTGCCGTATCTGAGGTGTGGCCGCTATTTTCCAATGCGGAAGAAATCCACGGCCTTATCGTGGCCTCGCTCATTGGTTGGGCGCTATCGAGCGTGACCACGATGCACGCCGGCGGTATCGAAGGGCTGGTTGCCCTAGCCAGGGGTGAAGCCGAAGTGGTCCACGATCCGCAGCGCTCCATCTTGCGCCCTGCTAACCACGGTCCGTTCACGGAAGATGAATTGCTCGTGCGCCGCGACCTCTATGAAACCTTTGAGGCGCTATCCCGATATGCCGCGCGTTGCGATGGCCCCGCCTGCGCGCCCATCGCGGAATTTGGCAGCGCCATTGCGCGCCGCTTGGATGACGAATAGACAATCACGATGTGCCCGCACCCTTATAGGAGGTAGCTTTCCAGTGTCTCAAGACTCATTATTTGGCGGGCCCACTCCGGACCGCAGCGCCTCGCCGCTGCCCGGCAAGAACCTCTTCGCCACCCACGCTGGGTCCCCACTGGCGGCGCGCATGCGTCCCCAAAACCTCGATGAAGTGGTCGGACAAGACCACCTTCTGGCCCCCGGCAAGCCATTGCGACGCCTCGTGGAAGGCTCAGGGGAGGCCTCCGTCATCTTGTACGGGCCGCCGGGCACCGGCAAGACCACCATTGCCTCGCTCATCGCCAGCCAAATGGGGCAGAACTTCGTGGGCCTCTCGGCCCTCGATTCGGGTGTGAAGCAGGTTCGCGAGGTCATCACCCATGCCCGGCAAGAGCTCATTCACGGCCGGCGGACCGTGCTCTTTATTGATGAGGTGCACCGATTTTCCAAAACCCAGCAGGACGCGCTCCTCGCAGCCGTGGAAAACCGCACGGTACTGCTCGTTGCGGCAACCACGGAAAACCCTTCCTTCTCCGTCGTCGCGCCGCTTTTGTCTCGCTCGCTGCTGTTGCAGTTGCATTCGCTAAGCGATGATGACTTAAGGGGCGTCGCCAAGCGCGCGCTCGAAAGCGACCGTGGCCTGGGCGAGCGCAAGATTCGGATTACCGATGAAGCCTTGGATCAGTTGGTGCTCCTCGCCGGTGGCGATGCGCGGCGCACGCTGACCTATCTCGAGGCCGCGGCCGAGGCGGTCGACGATGGCGGGGAGATTACCCCACAGACGGTCACGGACAACGTCAATAAGGCAGTGGTTCGCTATGACCGCGACGGCGACCAACACTACGACGTGGTTTCCGCGTTTATTAAGTCCATTCGCGGCTCCGATGTCGACGCTGCGCTGCATTATCTCGCCCGCATGGTAGAAGCCGGGGAGGACCCGCGCTTTATTGCCCGGCGGCTCATTGTGCACGCATCCGAGGACATCGGCATGGCCGATCCGACCGCGCTCCAGGTGGCCGTGGCGGCGGCCGAGGCCGCTCAGCTCATTGGCATGCCAGAAGCGCGAATCCCGCTCGCGCAGGCCACCATCCACCTGGCCACCGCGCCTAAGTCGCCCTCGGTTATTTCTGCCATCACGCAGGCGCAAGCCGATGTAGCCGCCGGCAAGGTGGGCCACGTGCCACCGCACCTGCGCGATGGGCACTATGAGGGCGCCAAGCGGATGGGAAATGCCGTGGGCTATGTCTACCCCCACGATGATCCCCGCGGCGTTGTAGAGCAGCAGTACCTGCCCGATGAGCTGGAAGGCTCCGTTTACTATGAGCCGACCGATCATGGGGCTGAGAAGCGTGTTTATGACTATATTGGCCGCTTGCGCAGCATTATTCGGGGCAATCACGGCCCAGGCAAAAACGCTCGCCGGCCGCGCTGATCCCCACCGATGGGAAATCGCTGTGCAGCGAAGGGTAGAGTTGGGCGGGTTAGAAACTTCTTGATAGAAGATGAAAGCTCAGACAGTTAGGATTGTTGCTCGTGAAGACTCATGAGATCCGGGAACGGTTTACCCAGCACTTCGTCAATTCTGGTCACGAGGCAGTACCAAGCGCCTCGCTGATCCTGGATGACCCTAACCTGCTTTTCGTTAATGCCGGCATGGTTCCGTTTAAGCCCTACTTCCTAGGCCAGCAGAACCCGCCCTTTGCCAAGGGCCTTGCCACTTCCATCCAAAAGTGCGTACGTACCTTGGACATTGATGAGGTGGGCATTACCACCCGCCACAACACCTTCTTCCAGATGGCCGGCAACTTCTCCTTTGGCCAGTACTTCAAGGAAGGCGCCATCACCAATGCGTGGACCTTGCTTACCGGCTCCGTTGAGGAGGGCGGCTTTGGCCTAGACCCAGAGCGCTTGTGGGTCACCGTTTACCTGGATGATGATGAGGCCGCCGAAATTTGGCGCGACAAGATCGGTGTTCCAGAAGAGCGCATTCAGCGACTCGGCATGGAGGACAACTACTGGTCCATGGGTATCCCTGGACCCTGTGGCCCGTGCTCTGAGATTTATTATGACCGCGGTCCTGAGTACGGCAAGGACGGCGGCCCGATTGCCGATGACAACCGCTACATGGAGATTTGGAACCTGGTCTTCATGCAAAATGAGCGCGGCGAGGGCATTGGCAAGGGCAACTTTGAGATCGTCGGCGAGCTGCCCAAGAAGAATATCGATACCGGCCTGGGCATCGAGCGCGTGGCCTGCATTTTGCAGGACGTAGACAACGTCTATGAAACGGACCTGCTGCGCCCAGTTATTGACGTAGCCGAGGAGCTTACCGGCGCCACCTATGGTGACAAGGCCTCCCACGAGGACAATATCCGCTTCCGCGTGGTAGCTGACCACTCCCGTACCGGCATGATGCTCATCCTGGATGGCGTGACCCCGGGCAACGAGGGCCGCGGATACATCCTGCGCCGCCTGCTGCGTCGCATTATCCGTTCCGCCAAGCTGCTGGGTGCTAAGGGCGCCACCATGGAGCGCTTCATGAATACGGTCATGGATACCATGACCCCGTCCTACCCGGAGATTGCGGACAACCGCGAGCGCATCCTGCGCGTTGCGGTTAGTGAGGAAAAGGCCTTCCTGAAGACCCTCGAGTCCGGCACCCGGCTCTTCGATGATGCCGTCCAGGAGCTCAAGTCCACTTCCCGCGCGAAAACCGCAAAGGTCCTGCCGGGCGAGAAGGCCTTTGAGCTGCACGATACCTACGGTTTCCCCATCGACTTGACCTTGGAGATGGCCCAGGAGGCCGGCCTTGAGGTCGACATGGATGGCTTTAACGATGCCATGGGCGAGCAGCGCCGCCGCGCCAAGGCCGATAATCAGGCCAAGAAGCACGGCCACACTGACCTTTCCCTCTACCGCGACTGGGTGGACAATAACCCCACCGTCTTCACTGGCTTTGAGGAGCTTACTTCCGACGCCCGAGTGATCGGCCTCGTCCGCGGCGGCGAGAAGGTCGACCAGGTGCACGAGGGCGAGCAGGTTGAGGTCATCTTGGACCACACCCCGCTATACGCCGAAGCTGGCGGCCAGATGGCAGACCGCGGCCGCATCATGGCCGGCGAATCACTGCTGGAGGTCAACGACGTTCAAAAGATCGGTAAGAAGCTGTGGGTACACAAGGCTACGGTTACCGCCGGCGGTCTTGACTTGGGCATGTCCGTTGAGGCGGCCGTCGACGAGCAGTGGCGCCATGGTGCCACCCAGGCGCACTCCGCCACCCACCTCATTCACGCCGCACTGCGCCAGGTGCTTGGCCCCACCGCCGTGCAGGCCGGCTCCATGAACCGCCCGGGCTACCTGCGCTTTGACTTCAACTACACCGAGCAGCTCAGCCAGGCGCAGCTGGAGGAGATCGCTTTGATTACCAACCAGGCGATCGACTCCAACTTTGCCGTCAACACCATCGAGACCTCCCTGGAGGAGGCCAAGGCCATGGGCGCTATGGCACTATTCGGTGAGAACTACGGCAAGGAGGTCCGCGTAGTAGAAATCGGCGGACCGTTCTCCATCGAGCTCTGCGGCGGTACCCACGTTGGGTCCTCCGCTGAAATCGGACCGGTCTCTGTGCTGGGTGAGTCCTCCGTTGGCTCTGGTGCTCGCCGCATCGAGGCCTACTCCGGTTTGGATGCTTTCCGTTACTACTCCAAGGAGACCGCCTTGGTAGAAGGCGTTTCCCGCGAGCTCAAGGTGCAGACCGAGGATTTGCCGGAGCGCATCGCGCAGCTGTCTGAAAAGCTCAAGGCAGCGGAGAAGGAAATTGAAACCCTGCGCAAGCAACAGCTGGCTGCACGTGCCTCCGAGTTCGTCAGCGCGGCCAAGGACATCAATGGATTCAAGGTCATTGCGCTGACCTTGCCGGAAGGCACCACAGGTGGGGACCTGCGCACCGTTGCTACGGATCTGCGCAATCGCCTGCGCGAGGAAGAAGCTGTTATCGTCCTGGGTGCCGAGGATAAGGGCAAGTTCCCGTTCATCGCGGCGGCCACGGACAAGGCCGTTGGGCGCGGCGTGAAGTCCGGGGACATCGTCAAGCAGTTTGGCCAGTACGTCGACGGTCGTGGCGGCGGTAAGCCGGATATGGCTCAGGGCTCTGGTTCTACTGCGGCCGGTGCTGAGCGCGGCTTTGCAGCCGTCAAGGACATGCTCGAGTCCCTGTAGGAGTTCGACCGTGGCAAAAGTGGAACCAGATACCCCCGGAGTTGATGACCCGGGGCAGGGCCGCCGGCTCGCACTCGATGTCGGCACCGTGCGCATTGGCGTGGCAGTGTCCAATAGGGAAGCCACGCTTGCCACCCCAGTGGAGACCGTGCACCGGGAAACTGGGTTCAAGGACCGCGATAAGGGCGATATTGACCGCATCCTGGAACTCATTGATTCCTACGACGCAGTTGAGGTCATCGTAGGTCTGCCACGGGACCTGCAGGGAAATGGCTCAAAAAGCGTAAAACATGCTAAGGAAATTGCGTTTCGGATCCGCCGTCGGTTGAATCGAGATGCAAGTATAGATAAGGTTCCACCACCAGTACGTTTGGCTGATGAGCGTCTGACTACCGTGGCAGCAACCAGCGCGCTGCGCGCGTCCGGCGTGTCCGAGAAGAAGGGCCGTAAAGTCATCGACCAAGCAGCAGCGGTGGAGATATTGCAGACTTGGTTGGATGGGCGTGTGAGCGCGCTACGTTCCCATGATGCAATAGACCAGCCTTCAGACTCAGGAGACTAAAACACGTGAGCCGTAACCAAGAACGCCTCGGCCGATCGATGGAGCCGAAATACGTCAAGCGCCGCCAGCGCGGCATTGCCGTTGTCATTGCGTCGATCATCGTTATCCTTGGCGCCCTTATCTACATCGGATTCCGCCTCGGCAATACCTCCGCCGATTATGAAGGAACCGGCAACGGTACCACCCAGCTGGTGGAAGTGCCGGAAGGCTCGTCCATGTCCGAGCTCGGACCTGCATTGGTAGAGAAGAATGTGGTGAAGACGCAAGACGCTTTCGATTCTGCTGCGTCGATGAACCACAGCGCAAGCCAAATCCAGCCGGGCTTCTATCGACTGCAGGAAGAAATGAGCGCGGATGCAGCAGTCGAGGCACTGCTGGATGAGAATAACCGCGTGGACATGCTCGAGGTCCAAGGTGGCGCCACCTTGGAGGACGTCAAGGTTGTGGGCGGAGACGTTCGCTACGGCATTTACTCCCTGATTTCTGAGGTCAGCTGTAACGATGGCAACTGCCTGAAGAAGGAGGACCTGGAAAAGGTTGCGGCGGAAACCGACCCATCCGAGCTGGGCGCACCGGAGTGGGCCTTGGACGCTATCAACAAGCGCGGTAATGACCCCAAGCGCATTGAGGGCCTTATCGCCCCAGGCCAGTACGTCTTGGACCCCAATATGGAGGCCAAGGATATCCTCAAGGACCTCATCACCCGTTCCACCGAGCGCTACAACGAGACCAATATTGAGGAACGCGCCCAGGCTATCGGCTTGAGCCCTTATGAGCTACTCACCTCCGCTTCCTTGGTGGAGCGCGAGGCGCCGGCAGGCGAGTTCGACAAGGTTGCCCGCGTTATCCTCAACCGCTTGGACGAGCCAATGCGCCTGGAGTTTGACTCCACCGTGAACTACGGCTTGGAAGACGTAGAGCTGGCCACCACCGATGAGGCCCGTGAGGAGAAGACCCCGTGGAATACCTATGCGAAGGAGGGCCTACCGGATACCCCGATTGCTTCTCCTTCGGACGATGCAATCAAGGCCATGGAAGAGCCGGCCGAGGGCAACTGGAAGTTCTTCGTCACCGTGGACCAGGAGGGCACTACCGTCTTCTCCGATAGCTACGATGAGCACTTGGGCCGCGTCGATGACGCCATCCGCTCCGGCGTGCTTGACTCCAAGCGCGAAGGTGAGGGCGCTGGTTCCGGCAACGGCGACGCCGCTGCCGAGCAGCCCGCCCAGTAGAGTCGCGACAACCACAAAGAGGTAGAACACCATGCCACGTGCGGCGGTCCTTGGTAGCCCCATCAAGCACTCCTTGTCTCCGGTGCTTCACAATGCTGGCTACGAGGCCGCCGGACTGGCCGGTTGGGACTACACCCGCTGTGAAACATCGGCGGAGGGGCTGCCGGAATTGGTGGCGGCAAGCGACTCAGAGTTTGTTGGTTTCTCCGTGACCATGCCCGGCAAGTTTGCCGCCCTCCGCTTTGCGGACACCGTAAGTGACCGGGCCCAACTGATTGGCTCAGCAAATACCTTGGTGCGCAGGGCTGATGGTTGGTATGCGGACAATACCGATACCGAGGGCGTACGCGGCGCGCTCGCCGAACTCCTGGGGGATAGCCCAGTAGCTCATGCGCTGCTTATTGGTGCTGGGGGCACCGCTCGTCCCGCGTTGTGGGCGCTTTCCGAGCGCGGGGTGAAAAAGGTTACGGTCCTCAACCGTTCCGACCGTAGCGCCGAACTGTTGCCGCTCGCGCAGAACCTAGGGCTGGAACTTTCCTTTGTCAGTTTCGACGGGGACTTATCCGCGCTGGCTCGCGCCGTCGATGTCATTGTGTCCACGGTTCCAGCCGCGGCGGTGAAAGACTATGTCTTTGACCTCGCCCACGCACCGGTGCTGGACGTCATTTATGATCCCTGGCCTACACCGCTGACCACGTGCGCGGCGGCCAATGGGTACAAGACCGTCGGCGGGCATGTCATGCTCGCGTATCAAGCATTTAGCCAGTTCGAGCAATTTACCGGGGTGGCCGCCCCGCGGGAAGAGATGCTCAAGGCATTGCACCAGGAGCTGCAGCGGCGGTCGCAGACGACTAAGTAGAAGGGGACGTCGGCAAGCGGGGCCGGCAACCCTTGTGCCGTAGGAACTGCAGACTTCGCCATGTAGACATTGACGCCCAGCGCTTCCTCACAGCGTGCCTTAGAGTGAACCCCGTGCTAATAGTCGGGGGAATTATCTATTGTTTATGGGCAGCAGCCTTGTCTTGGTGGGATATTCGGCAGCGCCGATTGCCAGACTGGCTGACGCTTCCAGCTGCGGTGCTCTCGCTCGCCGTTGTCAATTGGAGTGGGCTGTGGTGGCCGGGGTTGTACCTGGTGCTAGGGCTAGCCCGTGCAGGAGTCGGTGGAGGCGACATAAAACTCGCTTGGCCCCTGGGAATGCTGGTGGGGCAAGTGGCCGGGTTTATGGGTGTGGTAGCGGCAAGCGGCTGTGCGTCCCTTCTGACTTTGGTCTGGTCTGCGTGTGTCGGACAGAAGAAGAGCCCGCACGGCCCTGCAATGTTGCTAGCGGCAACGGTCGTAATCGCATGTGCACACCCTCTTTGAGGGGGTGGAAGAATATTTTGCGGGGCCAAGTTGGTACTGGATTGGCCAGGCCGTGCGATAATACCCGCATGCTTCGTTGGACTACTGCAGGTGAATCGCACGGCCAAGCTCTAATTTCAATGCTGGAGCACATGCCCGCTGGGGTCCCCATTACCCGCGCCGATATCTCTCATCAGCTTTCCCGGCGCCGCCTAGGCTATGGCCGCGGTGCCCGTATGAAGTTTGAGGCTGATGAGGTCACCGTGCTGGGTGGAGTCCGCCACGGGCTTACCTTGGGTAGTCCCATCGCCATCATGATTGGCAATACGGAGTGGCCCAAGTGGACCACCATCATGTCGGCCGATCCGCTGGATATGGACGATGAAGACACTATTAAAGCGATGAACTCCGGCCGTGGTGCCGCCTTGACGCGGCCGCGCCCCGGGCACGCGGATTTTGCCGGAATGGTGAAATATCGCCACAGTGAAGCGCGCCCCATCCTGGAGCGATCCTCTGCGCGTGAGACGGCGGCGCGAGTGGCCGCAGCTACCGTTGCGCGCAATTTCCTGCGCGAGACCTTGGGCGTCGAGGTTCTTTCCCACGTGATTTCCATTGGCGCTTCCGAGCCTTATGAGGGGCCTGCGCCAGCGTTCGCGGACATTGAGGCTATCGATGCCTCGCCGGTCCGCGCCTGCGATAAGGCGGCTGAAGCCTCCATGATCGCGGAGATTGAGGCCGCAAAGAAGCAGGGCGATACCTTGGGCGGCATCGTTGAGGTTGTGGTCGATGGCCTGCCTATCGGCCTGGGCTCGCATATTTCCGGCGATGACCGCTTGGATGCCCAATTGGCCAGCGCGTTGATGGGTATTCAGGCTATCAAGGGCGTGGAAATTGGCGATGGTTTTGCCGAGGCCCGTCGTCGCGGTTCCGCTGCCCACGATGAGATGGTGCGAACCGAAGAAGGCGTATCCCGCCTTAGCAACCGTGCAGGCGGACTCGAAGGCGGCATGACGAACGGTCAGCAGCTGCGCGTGCGGGCGGCGATGAAGCCGATTTCTACCGTTCCGCGTGCCTTGCGCACTATTGATATGGAATCCGGCGCTGAAGCTACTGCCATTCACCAGCGCTCCGATGTGTGCGCGGTTCCGGCGGCGGGCGTCGTTGCAGAAGCAATGGTTGCCCTCGTTCTTGCGCGCGCCGTGCTAGAAAAATTCGGTGGCGATAGCCTCGAAGAAACCTCCGCGGCCATCGCCGCGTATGATAAATACGTTTCGGACCGCCTTGCTTTTGACCAGGAGTAAGTTATGACCACCCCAACCGCCGTTACGGGCCTGCCCCGTCCACGTGTTGTTTTGGTTGGCCCGCCAGGTGCGGGTAAATCCACCATTGGCCGCCGCCTTTCCCACGCCTTGAGCTGCGAACTGGTGGATTCGGATCACCTTATTGAGCAGGCTAAGAATAAGCCGTGCGGGGAAATCTTTAGCGAGCTGGGTGAACCAGACTTTCGCGTGCTTGAAGCCGAGCACGTTGCTGCGGCACTGCGCACTGGTGGAGTCGTTAGCCTCGGCGGCGGGGCAGTGCTGACGGACTCCACCCGTGAGCTGCTGGAGCGCCATACCGTCATCTTTTTGGATATCTCCCCCGAAGAAGGCGCACGGCGGACGTCTGGGGATAGCAATCGGCCGGTGCTTGCGTCCGACAATCCACTCGAGCACTACCGCAACCTCGTCGAAGCGCGGCGCCCGTATTACCAGGAGGTGGCCGATTACCGGGTACGCACTGACGCCCGGACCCCACAGCAGGTGGTGGGCGATATCCTCGGCTTCCTCGATACCCTGTAGATTCCCCGCCGCGCTAACACTAGTTCCTCGCCCCATTGCCTCGGCGGCGAACGGAAAGGACCACCATGCCCAGCATTGCCGTTAATGGACCACAGCCCTATGAAGTTCGCATTGGCGCCGATCTCAACCGGGACATCGCGCAGCGCTGTGCGCAGATTGGTGCAGGCCAGGTCGGCATTATCTGCCAGCCGCCGCTGCGTGCCGCGGCCGAGCGCTTAGCGGAACTCATTGCCGCTGAGGGGGTGGAGCCTACGCTTATCGACGTCCCCGATGCCGAGGCCGCCAAGCAGCTCAACGTCATCGGCGGCGTGTGGGATCAGCTAGGGGAGAAGGGCTTTAATCGCCGTGACGTCATCATCGGCCTCGGCGGTGGCGCTACCACCGATTTGGCTGGGTTTGCCGCGGCCGGGTGGATGCGCGGCATCAAGGTCATTCAGGTGCCCACCACGCTATTGGCCATGGTTGATGCGGCCGTCGGCGGCAAAACCGGTATCAATACCGCAGCCGGCAAGAACCTCGTTGGCGCCTTTCATGAGCCAGATTCTGTGTTTGTGGATCTCGAGCGCCTGGATACCCTGCCCGCGGCAGAGATCATTGCTGGCTCGGCAGAAATCATCAAAACCGGATTCATCCATGACCCGGTGATCCTTGAACGCTATGACAGTGACCCCGGCGCATGCGTGGACCCGCAGGGCTTCCTTCCAGAACTTATTGCGCGCTCCATCGCGGTCAAGGCCGCGGTGGTGGGCGAGGACCTCAAAGAATCGGGCCTGCGGGAAACGCTCAACTACGGCCACACCTTTGGCCATGCGGTGGAGCGCCATGAACAGTATCAGTGGCGCCATGGCAACGCGGTGGCGGTGGGCATGATGTTTATCGCCCACCTGGCGCATGCGCGTGGCCTCATTGACGCGGAACTGGTGGAAAAGCACCGCCGGATCCTTGACAGCATTGGGCTGCCGACCACGTATAGGCCAGGTCAGTTCGCGGACCTGCATGAGGCAATGACCCACGATAAGAAAAACCGCGACGGAAGGATTCGGTTTGTAGCCTTGACCGGGGTAGGCGAGACCACCCGTCTCGAAGGCCCCAGTACGGAAGAGCTAGAGGCGGCCTACGCCGCGATTTCGGAGTAGAAAATGAAGATTATTGTCCTCAACGGCCCGAACTTGAACCGCTTGGGAAAACGCCAGCCGGATGTCTACGGCTCCACCACCTTGGCTGACGTAGAGCAAATGATTGCCTCGCGCGCTGCCTCGCACGGTGCAGAAGTAGAGTGCTTTCAGTCCAACCATGAGGGCGAGCTCATTGAGAAGGTGCATGCCGCCGCGGATGCGGGCCTCCCAGTGATTATCAACCCCGGCGGTTTTACCCATACCTCAGTGGCCCTGCGGGATGCCCTGGCAGAGGTAGCCGATGGCGCCGGATTCGTAGAGGTGCATATTTCTAATGTGCATGCGCGCGAGCCCTTCCGCCATCACTCCTATCTCAGCCCTATCGCCCGCGGCGTCATCGCCGGGTTGGGGGTCTTTGGCTACGTGGCGGCAGTGGACTACCTCTGCCAATAGGCACCCCACGAACGGGCTGGGCGGCAGCCGGCAAAGAAAGAAATCCGCCCAACTGCGGTGGCAGGGTCGATATACTGGGTGGATACTTTCTACACCGCAGTCGACCCAGAAGGATGAAATCATGGCTTTGGCAGATACCCGTTTTAGTGACCGGCGCCGCAAGCTTGCCGCGGAACTGGCCGGCCAGCGCATCGATGCCGTTCTGGTCACCCACCTCACGCACGTGCGCTACCTTTCGGGATTCTCCGGCTCGAATGGCGGGCTACTCTTGCGTAAGGACCTTACCGCGCAGGTTGCTACCGACGGCCGGTACACCACGCAAATCGCCCGCGAAGTTCCCGATCTGGAGGCTATCCAAGGCCGCGCGGTAGGAAAGGTGCTGCTGCAGCAATTTGCCGATGTCGAGGGGCCGGTTCGAGTCGGTTTTGAAGCCGACTACCTCTCGGTCTTTGAACTGAAGGACCTCGAAGAGTCCGCCCCGGAGTCGGTTACCTTGGTTCCTATCGCCGGGGTCATTGAGAAAATTCGCTTGGTCAAAGATTCGCTCGAGTTAGAAAAGCTGGAAGAGATTGCCGCGCTGGCTAATCAGGCACTGGAGGAGTTGCTCGCCGCTGGTGAGTTGCGTGCCGGCCGCACCGAGCGCCAGGTGGCTGCCGATTTGGAATATCGGATGCGCATGCTTGGCTCGGAGCGAGTGAGCTTCGATACCATCGTGGCTTCCGGCCCGAACTCGGCGATGCCGCACCATGGCGCTGATGACCGGGTCATCGAGGATGGCGACCTTGTGACCATCGATTTCGGTGCGTACCTGCGCGGGTTTAATTCCGACTGCACCCGCACCTACGTCGTGGGCACGGCGAATGACTTTGCCAAGGAAATCTATGATGTGGTGCTCCGCGCCCAAAAGGCAGGCGTGGCAGCGTCGGTGCCGGGCGCTAAGCTTGCCGACGTCGACGCCGCCTGCCGCGATGTCATCTCCGCCGCCGGCTATGGCGACTACTTTGTGCATTCGACGGGCCACGGCGTGGGCCTAGACGTCCACGAAGCCCCGTTCGCGGCACGGACCGGTAAGGGTGAGCTCGCCGCCGGCATGACCCTGACCATTGAGCCGGGCATCTATGTTCCGGGCAAGGGCGGCGTGCGCATCGAAGATACCCTCATCATCACCGATGGTGCGCCGAAGATCATTACCGCCGCGACGAAGGAATTTACTGAACTGCCCGCCTAGTGGGCCAGCACCTTGGAGTTGAGCAGCTGGGCGACATTACGGTTGCCCAGGTGCGTGAGGTGATTGAAGAGGTTGTGCGGTACGGAGTACTCCCACTTGCCGGAAATCCAGCGGGTGCTGTCCGGCGCGCACATGCCGTGATCAATGGAGTCGGCGCGTAGGTCATAGTACTGCACGCCGTTTGCGCGGGCTGCCTTGTACATGGCGCTATTGACCTGGTCCTCGCCGGTGCGAACCAAGCCCGCGTAGTCCATGTTGAACCCGGCTTCAGAGGATCCCGGTGCGGAGGTGCGCAGCGGGCAAACCGCGCCATTGCGGGCGGAGATGGCGGGATAGCCTACAACGGTGATGTGGGCATTCGGGGCAGCGTGGCGGACCCGCTGGATCGAATTCTTCATGCCGTCGTAGTAAGGGTTAGAAGAAGAAAGGGATGGGCGCAGGATTTCCTGTAAATCATTGGCACCGAACTGAATCAAAACGTTCTTTGTTTGGCCATTGAGATCATTATTAGCAATGGCTCCGTTGATCTGCTCAGTGAAGTCCTTGCGGTGCGAGTGGCCGGCGGCCTTCGCCGCAGAGCAGGCGTAGTTGGCTACGTGCTGACCAGAAACACGCCCCAATTCGCGGCCAACATTACTCTGACCCTGCGGGCAGCCCTGCGGGGACGGCGCGCCCGGGGCGTCTTCGATGCCGTGGGTAGCAGACGAGAGCGTAGTGCCCGCCGAAGGGGACAGGCTCGAGGTCGTGCCAATTTGGCCATAGGTTGGGTTGGCAAAAACAGAATCGCCGAACATCACGGTCTGGGCGTCTGCTGCCATGGCCTGCGGAGCGGACAGTGCCGCTACGGCTGCGCCAGTAGCGGTGGCCGCAGCGTAAAACTTCTTGAGAGGCATCGCAAAAATCCTTGGTAGATATGTGAAAAATCAATAAAGCAAAGCCTTATCGTACAGCCAGTTATTGCTGGATAAATACCTTTGATTGTTCGCGTGTCTGATGGTTTAGGGCAGGCGACGGGCCCCGAAAGTCACTCCGCTGGTAACTGTGGGGAAGAAATGGGGGACCGGTAATACCCCAAGGGGCAGTTGTCCG
Source organism: Corynebacterium sp. ACRPF (assembly GCF_022347395.1). Lineage (NCBI taxonomy): Bacteria > Bacillati > Actinomycetota > Actinomycetes > Mycobacteriales > Corynebacteriaceae > Corynebacterium > Corynebacterium sp. ACRPF. Next base: position 79,479 of record NZ_JAKRNB010000003.1, on the reverse strand, counting down.
GTAGGCTTAAACATTGTTTTCAACCTTTAGTCCACAATTTTCGGGAGTTTAACCGCAATGGCTGATACTACTGATTTCAAGAACGGCCTCGTTCTGAAGATCGACAACAAACTGATGCAGATCGTTGAGTTCCAGCACGTGAAGCCGGGCAAGGGCCCAGCCTTCGTGCGTACCAAGCTCAAGGATGTTGTCTCCGGTAAGACCGTGGACAAGACCTGGAACGCCGGCGTTAAGGTAGAGACCGCTACCGTGGACCGCCGCGATATGACCTACCTGTACAACGATGGCACCAGCTACGTTGTTATGGATGAAAAGACCTTCGAGCAGTACGAGCTCCCGCCGGAGAAGTTCGGCGATGCCGCTCGCTTCCTGCTGGAAAACATGCGCGTTCAGGTTTCCTTCTATGAGGATGAGGCACTCTTTGCAGAACTGCCTATCTCCGTAGACCTTAAGGTCGAGCACACCGAGCCTGGCCTGCAGGGTGACCGTTCTTCCGGCGGCACCAAGCCCGCCACCCTGGAAACCGGCGCTGAGATCCAGGTTCCGCTGTTCATCGAGATCGGCAACGTTCTCAAGATTGATACCCGTACCGGCGAGTACCTCTCTCGCGTTAACAACTAGGGCATCTGACCGTGTCTGATAACACCCCTAAGCGCGATATCAACTACAAGCGGCACACCGCGCGGTACCGCGCACGTCGTCGTGCCGCCGATATCCTCTACGAAGCAGAAAATAGGGACGTTGACCCCGTTGCCATCGTGGAGGATCGCATCGCCTTGGCACGTGAGGATCGCAACGCGGTAGCACCTGTCGCCGAATACACGCAGGTGATTGTCAAGGGCGTAGCCGAAGAGTTGGATGCCATCGATGACACCATCTCTCGCTTCCTTGCCGAGGACTGGGAACTGCACCGCATTCCGGCCGTTGACCGTGCGATCCTGCGCCTGTCGGTATGGGAGCTGCTGTTCAACCCGGATATTCCCACCGCTACTGCGGTCGTGGAAGGCGTGGAGATTGCCTCCCAGTATTCCAACGATCAAGCGGCGCCATACATTCACGCTGTGTTGGATGACGTTGCACAATCCCGTTCTGCGGAAAACCCGATGTCCGCAGAACACCAAGGCAGCGATGGGGACGCGGATGGCGAAGATTCGACCGACGAGGAGCCGGTAGGCTCCGAGAACGCGGATGATGCGGCCGAGGATACCTCCGCATCCACCGCTTCGGACGCTGCTGCAGGAGCCGACGACTCGGCTGTAGCAGACGGTTCTGCGCAGCAGGACCCCACTGCGGAATAGTCAGGTTTAGACTGGCCCGCATACTTAAACCGCCCGCCCAGCTCGATGGTGAAGAGCTGTGGCGGGCGGTATTTTCATGCCCAAGACCGTGCCAATCGACGCTCATCCTCGCGTCTCCGTGTGCCCAGTATGGCCAAAAGCAAAAAGAACTCTCCCCGTTACCCTTGCGCCGTTGTTAGGGCAGAAGGAGAGGGGGAGAGCAGTGAATTCTAGAGCGGCTTAGCTCTGCGGGGCGTTGCTTGCGGCGGCGTCGTCAGAGCCGGCGTTGGCTGCGGTCTCGGAGCCAAGCTTGGCCATCTCTTCGGCGGCAGAAACCATGGCGTCCTGGCCTCGGATGACGCCATCCACGGCGGACTTCAGGGCAGCCTGCAGCTGCTCATCGGTCATGCCGGCGGCGGCAGGGATATCGCGCTCGGTGCGCACCACGAGCATGTCATCGTGCTCCGAGATAACTGCGCGGGCGCCGAAGGCTACGGAGTTGATCTGGTTAGCCGCGAGGAAGAGGCCGGCGTCGGCCTTGGAGTAGGCGGCGTCGGTAGGCACATCGCAGCGGACAATAACCACGGAATCGAGAACCGCGAACATGGTGGGCAGGCCGTTGAGGTTAGCGGTAGCTGCCTCAATATCGCTGTCCATCTTGGTCAATTCGATGTCGAAGGTACGCATGGCCGCGACAACGCGGTCCAGGGTGATCTCCGGCAAATTGTTTTCGGTAGAGGCATTAGTCATGCTTGTGCTCCTCCCAAGTCACGAGCTGTGGGTAGTGTTCTTCCACGAAGGCGAAGGACTGCAGCATAGAATCCAGCGTGGACATCACGAAGGCGCCGATCTGATTGCGGGACAAACCGTGGGCAATGTTGATCTCGCGCACGCCGGAGACGGCGAGGTTGTTCTCGGCTGACTCAAAGAAGCGCAGGGTTGGCGCGAAGTGCTGCTGGTTCCACTGGTTGAGCACCGTCAACAGGCTTGGGCCCTCAGAAGAAGGCACGTTGCCGCGCCACACGGAATCCGCCACGAGCACATCATCGCGCACTTGCATGGCGATGGCGACGTTGGAGAATCCCGTGCGCAGGATCTGCACGGTCTCTTCCTCGCTTACTGGTTGCTCTTCGAGGCGGTATTCCAGGTTCTCAGATGCAAAGATCTCGCCGATGCGCTCGAGAGTTACGGGCTCTACCGGCGTATCGGGATACAGGGTTGGTTCTTCAGACACTTAAGTAGTCTCAATCCATGTACTAATCGGGGATAAAGGTCAACCTTTGCCAGTTTACCTAAGTTCTTATCTAGTTACTGGGACTCCATAGGCGCTCGCCGCCAAGTTCGTGGGCGAGAGCAGTATCGATCGTGGGGTAGCGAAACGTATGCCCGATGCTTTGTAGAACCGTGGGGCTTACGCGTTGTTGCGCCAAGGCCAGTTCTTGGGCGCCTTCCTTGCCCAGCAAGATTGCGGGACCGAAGGGCGGAACGGGGAGCAGGGCTGGGCGGTGCAACTCGGCGCCAAGGGCTTTGACGAAGTCCTTGTTGAGCACCAGGTTAGGCGAGGCCGCATTGACCGGGCCTTCTAGCGAATCGTCCACGATGGCGCGGAAGTAGGCATCCGTCAGGTCATCGAGGGCAACCCAGCTGAACCAGAACTCACCGTCGCCGAAAGGGCCGCCCAGGCCGGTAGAGAAGAGGGCGCGCAGCAGCGGCAGGAGGCCGGAACCGCCCGACATGGCAATGCCGGTACGAATATTGACCACGCGGGTGCCCGCGGCGCGGGCGGGTTCGCAGGCGCGCTCCCAGTCGACTACGACGTCTGCCAAGAAGCCCTCGCCCGGTGCAGAGTCTTCGGTGAGAACCTCATCGCCGCGGTCGGATCCGTAGTAGCCCACGGCAGAGGCGCAAACCATGGTGCGGACGGAATCCGTGGAGCCCGCTAGACGGGCTAGGCGCTCGGTGGGGCCAACGCGGGAATCGCGGATGGCGGCCTTGTGCTCGTCATTGAAGCGGCCGAAGATGGGCTCGCCTGCCAGGTGGACGAGGACGTCGACGCCGCGCAGGAGGTCGGGATCAGGCTGCTCCGGGCGCCAGGTGCGCTGGCCCTTGGAAGCCGTGCCGCGCACGAGTTGAATCACCGTGTGCCCAGCGGTGCGCAGTTGTGCGGTAAGCGCTGCACCCACGCTGCCACGGGAGCCGGTCATGGCGATGGTTAGTGGTTGGGTGTTTAAGGAGGCGTCGGCAAGCCGCTGGAGAAAGGAAAAATCCTCAATGAGCTGGTGCTGCCGATAAGCAAAGACCGATTCCAGCGCCGCCGAAGGGATGCGGGTAGTAACTTCATCGCGAACGAGCGTGCCGTCCGGGTGGTCCGCAAAGGTGTGGTGGTGTTGCCATTTGGCAAATTTGCGAATGGGGGAGTTTACGCACACATCGGTGAACTCATAGCCCTCGCGGTACTGGGAAAGCTTATGCTGAGCGGTCCAGCGCAGGCCGCCCGGAAGGCCCAGGATGGAGGCGCCATCGCCGAGGCTCTCTGCCTGCTGGATGGGCTTCATGAAGGCAAAGGGGGCGTTCAGACGGGTTAAAGCGCCTTGGCGGGTATGCCATTGCCAGACCTGCTCGCGCGGGGCGGGGACTATGTGTTCGGCGGAAAAACTCACTGTGTGGAGTGCCTCCTTCTTTTCGCCCTCACCCAAATGGTGGGGAAGGTGCTAGAGTATCTTGTGTCTAACAGCATAGACATTTTTGAGACCATCAACCGGCATCCTTTAAAGACCGCACCGTGAGGCGGGGAAGGAGGTCACGATGAGTGGAACAGACGCTACCGCGAAGCAGCTAGAGCTTTTAAGCTCCGATGATGTTTCGCGTACCGTTGCACGCATCGCGCACCAGATCATTGAAAAAACGGCGCTCGATTCCGCGAACGCACCGCGGGTCATTTTGCTTGGCATTCCCTCTGGTGGCGTGCCGCTTGCACAGCGCCTAGCGCACAAGATTGAAGAATTTTCCGGGGTTGCAGTCCCATGGGGCTCCCTCGATATCACCCTCTACCGCGATGACCTGCTAGGAAAGCCGCATCGCGCACTCCAACCGACGACCATTCCCACCGGTGGCATCGATAGCGCCACTGTTATTTTGGTCGACGATGTGCTGTATTCCGGCCGCACTATCCGCGCCGCCTTGGATGCGTTGAGTGACGTGGGCCGTCCGGACATTATTCAGCTGGCCGTCCTCGTAGATCGCGGCCACCGCGAGGTTCCTATTCGCGCCGATTATGTGGGAAAGAATCTCCCCACCGCGCGAGAAGAAGATGTCACCGTATACAACAGCGAGATTGACGGCCGGGACGCGGTCGTATTGACCCGAGCCGCTGCTGCAACCGATGCAGGTGGCTCCGAAACGGGGGAGGCATAACCATGAAGCACCTCATCGATATGGCAGAGCTGGACCGAAGCGAAATTGTCGGTCTGATGGATGAAGCGGATCGCTTCCGCGAAGCCCTCGAAGGCCGCGAGGTAAAGAAGCTGCCGACACTGCGGGGCCGGACCATCTATACCCTCTTTTATGAAAACTCCACCCGCACCCGCTCTTCCTTTGAAACGGCCGGCAAGTGGATGTCCGCGGATGTCATTAACCTGTCCGCCTCTTCGTCCTCGGTAAAGAAGGGCGAGTCCCTGAAGGATACGGGCCTTACCTTGGCCGCTATTGGCGCTGATGCGATCATCATGCGCCACCCTTCCTCTGGTGCGCCGCAGCAGCTGGCCCAGTGGGTTGCCCCTAATGGCAAGGGACCTTCAGTGATCAACGCGGGCGACGGCGCTCACCAGCACCCAACGCAGGCGCTTCTCGACGCCGTCACGATGCGCCAGCGCCTTGGACTGCACAGCGACGAAGGCTTTGCCGGCCTGAAGGTAAAGATTGTGGGCGATTGCCTGCACTCGCGCGTCGTGCGCTCCAACGTAGATCTGCTCACCACTCTTGGTGCTGAGGTAACCCTCGTAGGCCCAGCCACCCTCATGCCCTTTGGGGTGGAGAATTGGCCGGTGCGCGTGTCCTATGACTTTGATGCGGAAATCGCAGACGCTGATGTCATCATGATGCTGCGCGTGCAGCAGGAGCGCATGAACGGCGGCTTCTTCCCCTCCCACCGCGAATACGCCAACCTCTTTGGCCTGTCCAAGGATCGCGCGGCGGCCATGCAGAAGGACGCCATCGTCATGCACCCAGGCCCGATGCTGCGCGGCATGGAGATTAACTACGGCGTCGCAGATTTGGACAAAACTGCGGTCCTACAGCAGGTGCACAACGGTGTACACGCCCGCATGGCGGTGCTGTTTACCCTGCTGAGCAATGGCGAAAACGCCGGCATTTAAAACCGCGACCCACACTCAAATTTAGGGAGAGACAATGACTACTTACCCGGAAACCGGTCGCCTTTCCGCGCCGGCGGAAACCCCACTTGTGATTAAGAATGTGCGCCTGTACGGCGAAGGCGAGCCCACCGATGTCGTGGTCAAGGACGGCATCATCGCTGCCATCGGCGCCACGGCAGAAGCCGAGGATGCACAGGTTATCGACGGCCAGGGCAACGTGCTCTTGCCAGGCCTAGTGGATATGCACGTGCACCTGCGCGAGCCCGGCCGCGAAGATACCGAGACCATCGAGACCGGCTCCAAGGCTGCCGCCAAGGGCGGTTTCACCGCAGTGTTCACCATGGCTAATACCAACCCGGTGACCGACCAGCCGATCATCGCTGAGTCCGTATGGGCCAAGTCCCAAGCACTGGCGCTGTGCGATGTCCACCCGGTGGGCTCCATTACCAAGGGCCTGGAAGGCAAGACCCTCACTGAGTTCGGCATGATGGCCCGCTCGGACGCCAAGGTGCGTATGTTCTCCGATGACGGCAAGTGCGTCCAGGATCCGCAGCTAATGCGTCGTGCTCTGGAATACGCCAAGGGCATGGACGTTCTGCTTGCGCAGCACGCCGAGGATGATCGCATGACCGGCGGCGCTTCCGCCCATGAAGGCGAGACCGCGGCCAGGCTCGGCCTGCGCGGCTGGCCGCGCGTGGCCGAGGAATCCATCGTGGCCCGCGACGCCCTATTGGCGCGCGACTACGGCAACCGCGTGCACATCTGCCACGCCTCGACCCAGGGCACCGTGGAGCTGCTGAAGTGGGCGAAGGAGCAGGATATTCCTCTCACCGCCGAGGTAACCCCGCACCACCTATTGATGACCGATGACAAGCTGCGCACCTACGATGGTCTCTTCCGCGTCAACCCGCCGCTGCGCGAACAGCGCGATACCGAGGCGCTGCGCGAGGCGCTGCTCAACGGCACCATCGACTGCGTTGCCACCGACCACGCCCCGCACGGCTCCGAAGACAAGTGCGTGGAGTTTGAAAACGCCCGCCCTGGCATGTTGGGACTGGAATCTTCCTTGGCTGTCATCGCCAAGATTTTCGTCGAGACCGGCCTGGCCGATTGGCGCTTTGTCGCCCGCGTGATGTCCGAGCGCCCCGCAGAAATCACCCGCCTGCCGGGCCATGGCCGCCCCATCGCGGAGGGCGAGCCAGCTAACTTGACCATCGTGGACCCAGACCACCACTGGGTTTCTGATTCCGCCAAGCTGGCCTCCAAGTCCGAAAACAACCCGTACGCTGGCGAAGAATTTGGCGCCCGCGTTACCCACACCATTTTGCGAGGTGCCGTCACTTTTGACTTGGCAGCCTCCGAAGAAGACTAACCTTGCACACTGAGACCACCTATATGGCAGAGAAAGGCCACGACGTGACTGATAGAACCCCAGCAATCCTCGTTCTCGCGGACGGGCGTACCTTCCGCGGTTATGGCTTTGGCGCCACCGGCACCACCTTGGGCGAGGCCGTATTCACCACGGCGATGACCGGCTACCAGGAGACCATGACGGACCCGTCTTACCACCGCCAGATCGTGGTTTCCGCAGCGCCGCACATTGGCAATACCGGTTGGAACGACGAGGACAATGAGTCCCACGGCAACCACATCTGGGTTGCGGGCCTCGTCATCCGCGACCTCGCGCAGCGCGTATCCAACTGGCGCGCAGAGCGCAGCCTGAGCGAAGAGATGGAAAAGCAGGGTGTCATTGGCATCCGCGGCATTGATACCCGCACCTTGGTTCGCCACCTGCGCAACTACGGCTCCATTGCTGCCGGCCTGTTCTCCGGCGAAGATGCAAAGCGCCCGGTCGAGGAGTTGCTCAAGGAAGTTAAGTCCCAGGACTCTATGGAAGGCGCCGATCTCGCTGCGGAGGTATCTACCGACGAGCCGTACACGGTTGAGGCCGTAGGGGAGAAGAAGTACACCGTCGTTGCCTTCGACATGGGCGTTAAAACCGCAACCCCGCGCCACTTTTCCCAGCGCGGCATCGAAACCGTCGTCGTGCCCGCAAATACCTCTTTTGACAAGGTGAAGTCCTATAACCCGGATGGCGTCTTCGTCTCCAACGGCCCGGGCGACCCGGCTACCGCCGACGAAATGGTGGGCATCATCAAGCAGGTGCTCGAAGCCAAGATTCCGTTCTTCGGCATCTGCTTTGGCAACCAGCTCCTGGGCCGCGCGCTTGGCCTAGACACCTACAAGATGAAGTTCGGCCACCGTGGCATCAACGTGCCGGTGCGCAATAACGTGACCGGCAAGATTGATATCACCTCCCAGAACCACGGCTTCGCGCTGAAGGCGCCGGAAGGCTATGACCTCAACAGCAACGACGCCGAGTTCGCCACCGATTTCGGCCCCGCGCAGGTTACCCACATCTGCCTGAACGACGACACCGTCGAGGGCGTGGCATTGCGCAACGGCATGGCCTACTCCGTGCAGTACCACCCGGAATCCGCTGCTGGCCCGCACGATGCCAACCCGCTATTCGATCAGTTTGAAGAACTGATGGCTAACCACACCCCAAATAAATAGACAACCAGGAAAAGGAAGAATAACTATGCCAAAGCGCAACGACATCAACCACGTCCTGGTCATCGGCTCCGGCCCGATCGTCATCGGCCAGGCTTGCGAGTTCGACTACTCCGGCACCCAGGCCTGCCGCGTGCTCAAGGAGGAGGGCCTGCGCGTAACGCTGGTCAACTCCAACCCGGCCACCATCATGACCGACCCTGAGTTTGCGGATCACACCTACGTGGAGCCTATCGAGCCGGAATACATCGAAAAGATTCTGGTCAAGGAACGCGAAGAGGGCAACCCCATCGACGCCGTGCTGGCTACCCTGGGCGGCCAGACCGCGTTGAACGCCGCAGTTCAGCTTGACCGCCAAGGAATTCTGGACAAGTACGGCATCGAGCTCATCGGCGCCGATATTGACGCCATCGAGCGCGGCGAGGACCGCCAGAAGTTCAAGGACATCGTCGCCTCCATCGGCGGCGAGTCCGCCCGCTCCGCCGTGTGCCACAACATGGATGAGGTCCACGAGACCGTCGACAAGCTCGGCCTGCCCGTCGTTGTCCGTCCTTCCTTCACCATGGGTGGTTTGGGCTCCGGTCTGGCCTTCAATAATGAGGACTTGGACCGCATCGCCGGCGGCGGCTTGGCTGCATCCCCTGAGGCCAACGTGCTCATTGAGGAATCCATCCTGGGCTGGAAGGAATACGAGCTCGAGCTTATGCGCGATGGCGATGACAACGTCGTGGTTGTTGCCTCCATCGAAAACGTCGATGCCCTGGGCGTGCACACCGGCGATTCCGTCACCGTCGCCCCAGCGCTGACGCTTACTGACCGTGAGTTCCAGAAGATGCGTGACTTGGGCATTGCCATCATCCGCGAGGTCGGCGTCGATACTGGCGGCTGCAATATCCAGTTCGCGGTCAACCCGGAAAACGGCCGCATCATCGTCATCGAGATGAACCCGCGCGTGTCCCGTTCCTCCGCGCTGGCATCCAAGGCCACCGGTTTCCCGATTGCTAAGCTGGCGGCCAAGCTCGCCATTGGCTACACCTTGGACGAGGTTCAAAACGACATCACCGGCGAGACCAAGGCGGCCTTCGAGCCGACCCTGGACTACGTTATTGTCAAGGCCCCACGCTTTGCTTTTGAGAAGTTCCCGGGTGCCGATGACACCTTGACTACCACCATGAAGTCCGTGGGCGAGGCCATGGGCATCGGCCGTAACTACATCGCGGGCCTGAACAAGGTCATGCGTTCTTTGGAGAACAAGCCCAATGGCTTCTGGACCAAGCCGGATGAGTACTTCGCGGGCGAGCGCGCTGCTGACCTGCAGGCCGTGCTCAAGGATCTGGAGCGCCCGACCGAGGGCCGCATGTACGACATCGAGCTGGCCCTTCGCCTTGGCGCTTCTGTCGACGAGGTCCACGAGGCTTCCGGCGTTGACCCCTGGTTCATCGCTGAGCTGGCCACGTTGGTGGCCTTCCGCCAGGAGCTTATCGACGCCCCAGTGCTCACCGAGGAGCTGCTGCGCGAGGCCAAGGTCTTTGGGCTTTCCGACGCCCAGATTGCCGCCCTTCGCCCAGAATTCAACGGCGAGGATGGCGTCCGCAGCCTGCGCTGGCGCATGGGCATCCGCCCCGTGTACAAGACGGTAGATACCTGTGCCGGCGAGTTCGAGGCCCAGACCCCGTACCACTACAGCTCCTATGAGCTCGACCCGGATGCCGAGACCGAGGTCCGCCCGGCACCGGAAGGCTCCAAGGGCAAGGTCATCATTTTGGGCTCCGGACCGAACCGCATTGGTCAAGGTATCGAGTTTGACTACTCCTGTGTTCACGCGGCCCTTGAGCTTTCGGAGCAGGGCTATGAGACCGTCATGGTCAACTGCAACCCGGAGACCGTCTCCACCGACTATGACACCGCAGACCGCCTCTACTTCGAGCCGCTGACCTTCGAGGACGTTATGGAGGTCTACCACGCGGAGGCCGCTTCCGGTGACGTTGCCGGTGTGATTGTCCAGCTAGGTGGCCAGACTCCGCTGGGCCTCGCTGCCCGCCTGGAGGAGGCAGGCGTTCCTGTTGTGGGCACCAGCCCTGCAGCAATCGATTCCGCCGAGGACCGCGGCGAATTCGGCAAGGTCCTCGATGAGGCAGAATTGGCAGCTCCGGAGTACGGCACCGCCACCTCCTTCGCGGAGGCCCGCGAGGTTGCTTCCTCCATCGGTTACCCAGTGCTGGTTCGTCCGTCCTACGTGCTGGGCGGCCGCGGTATGGAAATCGTCTACGACGAAAAGGCGCTGGAAGACTACATCGAGCGTGCCACCGAGCTGTCTCCGGACCACCCGGTTCTGGTGGACCGCTTCCTGGATTCCGCCATCGAGATTGACGTGGATGCCCTGTGCGACGGCAACGAGGTCTACCTGGGTGGCGTCATGGAGCACATTGAGGAGGCCGGCATTCACTCCGGTGACTCCTCCTGTGCGCTGCCACCGATGACGCTCGGACCAGAGGACATTGAAAAGGTCCGCACGTCCACCCGCTTGCTCGCCGAGGGCATTGGCGTCAAGGGCCTGATGAACGTCCAGTTCGCCTTGAAGGATGACATCCTCTACGTCATTGAGACCAACCCACGTGCTTCCCGTACCGTGCCGTTCGTCTCCAAGGCCACCGGAGTACCACTGGCTAAGGCGGCTTCTCGCGTTATGATGGGCTCTAGCATTGCGGACTTGCGCGCCGAGGGCATGATTCCTTCCGAATACGACGGTGGTTCTTTGCCACTCGAGCACCCGATTGCCGTCAAGGAAGCAGTCTTGCCATTCAACCGCTTCCGCCGAACCGATGGCAGCCTGCTCGATACGCTGCTCTCGCCAGAGATGAAGTCCACCGGTGAGGTTATGGGCTTGGCTACCAACTTCGGTGCGGCCTACGCCAAGGGCGAAATTGCTGCCTTCGCCGTTCCGCCCACGGAGGGCACTATCTTCGTATCTGTGGCCAACCGCGACAAGCGTACGCTGATCTTCCCGATCCAGCGCTTGGCCCACATGGGCTACAACATCGTCGCTACCGCCGGCACCGCCCAGATGCTGCGCCGCAACGGTATCGAGTGCGAGGTTGCCGCCAAGGTCTCTGAGGCCAAGGAAGGCGAAGAGTCCATCGTGGATAAGATTTTCAACGGCGAGATCGACTGGATTCTCAATACCCCGGCCGGCTCCGCCGGTGCCCGCCACGACGGCTACGATATCCGCGCCGCCGCCGTGCACATGGAAATCCCGCTGGTGACCACCGTGCAGGGTGTAACCGCGGCTGTCCAGGGCATCGAAGCGATGCGCATTGGCAACCTGCAGGTACGCGCACTCCAGGAGCTTGAGCATGGCCCACAGCACTAAAGGATTTGGCGAGCGCCTAGAAGAAGCCGGCCAGGAACGCGGGCGCCTGTGCGTTGGCATCGACCCCCATCCGTATCTCTTGGACAAGTGGGGGCTGGAGCCCACCGCTGACGGTCTGCGGACCTTTAGCCTGCGCTGCGTTGAAGCCTTTAGCGATACCGCCGCCTTGGTAAAGCCACAGGTTGCTTTCTTTGAGCGCTTTGGCTCCCAGGGCTTTGCGGTCCTCGAAGACGTCTTGGCTGCCCTGCGGGAAGCGGGGTGCCTGACTGTTGCCGATGCCAAGCGCGGCGATATTGGCTCCACCATGGCCGGCTACGCAGACGCATGGCTCGGCGATAGCTCGCTGCTGCGCGCGGACTCTGTGACCGTGTCGCCCTATCTAGGCGTTGGCGCCCTGGGGCCGGTATTCACCAAGGCTGAAGAAACTGGCCGCGGTGTATTCGTCCTGGCGGCTACATCCAATCCGGAGGCGCGTGCCATCCAGTCGGTCCCGGTGGGCGAGGAGAGCACTATCGCCCAGGGCGTCGTCGATGAGTGCGCCGCGTTCAATGTCGAGGCGCACAAGGCGGGCAAGCCTGGCGATGTCGGCGTAGTCGTCGGCGCTACGTTGGACAATCCGCCGCGCCTCGATGCGCTCAATGGCCCAGTTCTTCTGCCAGGCGTCGGTGCCCAGGGCGCCGGCCCAGAGCAGGTGCACGGCATTGTTTCTGCTCGACCATCGCTGGGATTCGCCAATGTGTCCCGAGCAGTGCTGGAGCAAGGTCCTGACATCGCTGACCTGCGCAAAGCAGTTGCTCAGGTGGCAGCGGAGTTCCGGGACTAAAAGGGGCGGCGTGGCTGATTAACAGCCGCGCCGTTTACCTGGTACTTTGTTTAAGGTATGTGCGGTGACGTGCTAAAATAGGCGTGCTTTTGGACCCGCTAATCGTCACCGTTCAATGAGCAGTGCTAGGATTACCAGAAGTCGGTTTGCTCGAAGGTTATTAATAACTTTCCGCGGTGTATTAACTGCGTTAGGCAACCGTAATCTGGTACCAAGTACTAGACGTAACAGAATCAATCTAATGAATCGGAGGAAACCCGTGGCCCTTCCAAAGTTGACTGATGAGCAGCGCAAGGAAGCTCTCGCAAAGGCCGCTGAGGCCCGCAAGGCTCGCGCCGAGCTCAAGGCTGCGCTCAAGCGCGGCGAGACCGACCTGAAGGACGTGCTCGAAAAGGCTGAGACCGATGAGATCATCGGCAAGACCAAGGTTTCTGCGCTCCTCGAGGCTCTGCCGAAGGTTGGCAAGGTCAAGGCTAAGGAAATCATGGAGGATCTGGAGATTGCTCAGACCCGTCGTCTGCGCGGCCTGGGTGAGCGTCAGCGTCGTGCTCTCCTCGAGCGTTTCGGTTACGGCGAATAGTCACAACCATGGCTGACGCAACTGCACGCGGGCGCCTCGTCGTTCTGGCGGGGCCTTCCGCAGTGGGAAAATCCACCGTAGTTTCGCGTCTGCGCAGTGACGTCGAGGGGCTGTACTTCAGCGTGTCTATGACCACGCGCCAGCCCCGCCCCGGGGAGCAGGACGGTGTCGATTATTTCTTCGTCACCCCAGAAACCTTCCAGGAGCGAATTGATGCCGGGGAGATGCTCGAATGGGCTGATATCCACGGCGGATTGCAGCGCTCTGGAACGCCCGCCCAGCCGGTAGAGGAAGCTTTGGCCGCTGGCCGCCCGGTACTCGTTGAGGTGGATCTCGCGGGTGCCCGGAGTGTTAAGAAAGCGCTGCCGGAGGCAGACCTGGTCTTTTTGGCGCCCCCGTCATGGGAGGTACTTGTGGAGCGGCTCACCGGCCGCGGTACCGAGCCGCAAGACGTCATTGACCGTAGGTTGCAAACTGCGCATGAGGAACTAGCCGCACAGGACGAGTTCGATCACGTCGTTGTGAACGAGGATCTGGACGAGGCAGTATCTGCCATTAGTGATATCCTGCGGGCATAGACCTCCTTTTTGACCATCTTCAATCAATGTAAAGGTGCATGTGACTAACGTGACCACCCCTTCTAACACTGAAGCCGCAAAGGCGGAACCAGTATTTGATGATCCGATCGGCATTACTGATCCCCCGATCGATGAGCTTTTGGACAAGGTTTCCTCTAAGTACGCTTTGGTCATCTTTGCCGCTAAGCGCGCACGTCAGATCAATAGCTACTACCAAGAGCAGGATGAAGGTGTCTTCGAGTTCGTAGGCCCGCTGGTTACCCCAGAGCCAGGCGAAAAGCCTTTGTCCATCGCATTGCGCGAGATTGATGCTGGCCTGCTTGACCACGAGGAAGGCAAGTAGCTAGCACTAAGCGTGTAATAGCTTTAAGGCTCCACGCGCCGCCACAGACGTGTATCTCCGAATTGGGGGTGCACCTCTTGGTCGCGGCGGGTGGGGCCTTTCTCTATGTCGGCAGGTACCATCGTGCGGTGTGACTGATAAAGATACCTCTCGCAATATTGTTCTGGGCGTCGCAGGTGGCATCGCTGCCTACAAGGCGTGCCACCTCGTGCGCAATCTCAAGGAAGCGGGCGATGATGTCCGCGTTGTCCCCACGGAAAGTGCACTGAACTTCGTGGGCGCGGCTACGTTTGAGGCCCTATCCGGCCACCCAGTTACCACTAGCGTGTTTGAGTCCGTAGATGAGGTGCAGCACGTCAACGTAGGCCAGCATGCGGATGCAGTGGTCATTGCGCCCGCCACCGCGGATCTTATCGCGCGCTTGGCTGCAGGCCGTGCAGACGATTTGCTCACGGCCACCGTATTGGTCGCGACGTGCCCGGTTATTGTGGCCCCGGCCATGCACACTGAGATGTGGCATAACCCTGCTACGCAGGACAACGTGGCTACTTTGCGACGTCGCGGTATCACCGTCATCGAGCCCGCCCACGGCCGCCTAACCGGCAAAGATTCTGGCCCGGGTCGTTTGCCGGAGCCGGAACAGATTGCGGAGATTGTCCGTACTGAACTGGCAGGCTACCGAATCCAGCACACCTGGCAGGGCAAGAAGGTCGTCATATCGGCCGGCGGTACCCAGGAAGAGCTGGACCCGGTCCGATACTTGGGCAATCGATCTTCCGGCAGGCAGGGATTTGCACTCGCGGAATGGGCCGCCCAGATGGGGGCCGAGGTCACCCTCGTTGCGGGTAATACCGCCCAGCTTCCTGTGCCAAGCGGCGCGAAGCTACGGCACATTGTCTCCACCCGTGAGTTGGAGGATGCCATGCGCGAGGAGTCCCGCGATGCGGACGTGGTGATCATGGCCGCTGCAGTCTCTGACTTCCGTCCCGCGGAGGTCGCCGAATCAAAGATGAAGAAGGGCCAGGCAGACGATGCACTCTCGACGCTCCATCTGGTGGAAAACCCGGATGTGCTCAAAGGGCTCGTCGCTGCGCGCGAGCGCTCGGAGGTCCCTGCCGAGTGCGTAATTGTGGGGTTCGCCGCCGAAACCGGCGATGCCCAGAAGTCCGCCTTGGACTATGCCCAGGAAAAGTTTGCGCGTAAAGGCTGCGATGTGCTCATGGCCAATGAGGTCGGGCGCGGAAAGACCTTTGGTCAAAAGTCCAATGAGGGATGGATTTTGCGTCCGGATTGTGCGCCGCAACGCGTGGAGCATGGCTCGAAGCAGGTTGTCGCCGCTCAGATTCTTTTGGCCGTGAATGAAATGTTTCAGGTGTAGACAACTAAAATTGCATTTATAGACCGCTTGGTCTAGGATTGCGAGGTATTAGGCTTGGGCGTAGAAAACCCACAGCATCGAATCAACAGTGAGAACAAAGGAAGTTTTTGTGACTGATAACGCTGCAGTGGCAACTCGTCTTTTTACCAGCGAGTCCGTGACAGAAGGCCATCCCGATAAGATTTGTGACGCCATTTCTGACGCCATCCTTGATGCCCTGCTGGAAAAGGATCCAGCATCCCGCGTCGCCGTTGAGACGTTGGTAACCACCGGCCAGGTCCACGTGGTGGGCGAGGTTCGCACCGAGGCATACGTAGAAATCCCGGCGCTGGTGCGCGACACCCTTAAGTCCATCGGCTTTACTTCTTCGGAAGTCGGCTTTGATGGCAACACCTGTGGCGTGAATATTGCCATTGGCGAGCAGTCCCAGGAAATTGGCGCCGGAGTGGACAACTCCACTGAAGCCCGCGCCCATGACGAGGATTATGACGCCGAAAACGATACCGCAGGTGCCGGCGACCAGGGTCTGATGTTCGGCTATGCCTCTAATGAGACCGCTGAGTACATGCCACTGCCCATCGCTTTGGCGCATCGCCTGTCCCGCCGCCTGACGCAGGTACGTAAGGATGGAATCGTCGATCACCTCCGCCCGGATGGCAAGACCCAGGTGACCTTTGCCTACACCGACGACAATGAGCCGTCCCACCTGGATACCGTGGTGATTTCCACGCAGCACGATGCCGAGGTTGATAGCGCTTGGTTGGAAGGCCCCTTGCGCAGTGAGGTCCTTGAATGGGTTATCAAGGACGCCGGCTTGGAGAAGTACTACACCGAAGACACGACCTTGTTGGTCAACCCTTCCGGTTCCTTCATTCTTGGTGGACCGATGGGCGATGCCGGACTTACCGGCCGCAAGATCATCGTCGATACCTACGGCGGCATGGCTCGCCACGGCGGCGGCGCGTTCTCTGGCAAGGACCCGAGCAAGGTGGACCGTTCCGCGGCTTATGCCATGCGCTGGGTGGCTAAGAATATCGTGGCTGCGGGCTTGGCAGATCGCGCTGAAGTTCAGGTGGCTTATGCAATCGGCCGCGCCAAGCCGGTGGGTCTGTACGTAGAGACCTTCGGTACCGCCAAGGAAGGCCTGAGCGATGCGAATATCCAGGCTGCGGTAAATCAGGTATTTGACCTGCGCCCGGCCGCTATCATCCGCGAACTCGACCTATTGCGCCCCATCTATGCGCAAACTGCGGCCTACGGCCACTTTGGCCGCACCGACGTTGAGCTGCCGTGGGAGCAGTTGAACCGAGTGGAAGCATTGCGTGCTGCCGCTGGTCTGTAGAATCGAGGCCTATGCCTAAGAAAACACCCGCCACCCGGAAGCCGGTTGCGCGGGTGTTGCCTCTTTTGGGGGTTGCGCACCTAGACCGAGGATTTGATTACCTCGTCGAAGAGGCAGACTCGGAGGAAGTCCAACCGGGGATGAAGGTGCGCATCCGCTTCAACGGGCGCTTGGTGGACGCGATTGTTTTAGAACGCCGGCATGATTCTGAATTTGGCGGCAACCTGCGCTTTATCGAGCGCATTATCTCACCCTTCCAGGTTTATCCGCCGCAGCTGGCCCGGCTTGTCGACGCCCTGGCAGACCGCTACGGCGGCGTGCGCTCCGACATTATTCGCTCCGCTATCCCGCCGCGGCACGCCAAGGCGGAAGAATCCGATTTAGAGACCCCGTGGGAGGAGCTTGGCACCACGAGCGAGCCCGACCTATCAGGATGGTCGGCGTACCAGCATGGCGAGGCTTTCGTAGATTCGATTCTGACCGGCAAGCTCGCCCGTGCTGCCTGGCAAATCGCCCCGGGCGATGATTGGGCACACGCGCTGGCTGCACTCGCTGCCAAAGTGGCGCTTGGCGGTGGCGGAGTTCTCCTCGTCGCCCCGGACCAGAAGAGCGTCGATGCTTTAGACGCCGCGCTTCGTCAGGTACTTGGGGCAAAGCAGATAACGGTGCTGACTAATAGCATGGGCCCGCAGGCGCGCTATCGCCGTTATCTCTCCGCGCTTGTGGGCCAAGCCCGCGTGGTTATTGGCACCAGGTCCGCCGCCTTTGCCCCGGTCAAAGACTTGCAATTGGCGGTGATCCTCGATGATGGCAATGATAATTTGGTCGACAACCTCAAGCCCTATGTCCATGCGAGGGAAGTACTCACCACCCGCTCAGCCTTCGAAGGCTGCAGCATGGTTTTGGCCAACCATTCGCGAACAGCGGAGACACAGCTCCTCGTGGAATCAGGATGGGCGCACGACGTGGTGGCCAAAGAGCAAACCATAACGGCGCGTTGCCCGGCTATCGAGGCGGTGGGGTCGTTCGGTCTTTCTATCGCGCGCGACCTCCAGGGCGGTACCACAAAAGTGCAAGCACAGGCCTTCCAAGCTGCCCACCAGGCGCTGGATAGGGGAGAGCCGGTGCTGGTGCAGGTACCGCGCAAGGGGTATGCACCCATTTTGGCCTGTGGCCAGTGCCGAGCGCCGGCTCGCTGCCGGCATTGCAATGGGCCGTTGGGGCTGCCGCCCAAGGGGGCGTCGGCAAGCGCGGGCTCGGAAGAGGCGGGAATGCCTACCTGCCGCTGGTGTGGCCGAATCGAGGCACGGCATCGGTGCACCGAATGCGGGTCTCCGCGCCTGCGGGCCATCGTGTTGGGCTCGGAGCGCACTGCGGAAGAAATGGGCCGGGCCTTTCCCAATACGCGGGTGGTGGTCTCGGGCGGAAACAAGGTGCTCGATGCGGTGGATAATGCGCCGGCGCTGGTCATTGCCACCCCTGGCGCCGAACCGAAAGTAAACGATGGAGCCTATGGCGCGGCGTTGCTCTTGGATGCCGGAGCATTGCTCAACCGGCAAGACCTGCGCGCCACGGAGGATACCCTAGCGAAGTGGGCGCAGGCGGCTACCTTGGTGCAGCCGCATTTCAAGGGTGGTCGAGTAATCCTGGCGGCCGATGACTCGCTCACCGTAGTCCAGCATTTCCTACGCTGGGATATGGTGGGCGCGGCCGCCGCAGAGCTTGCTGCCCGGCGCGAAGTGCGCTTCCCACCCGCGGTGCATTTTGCTGCCATCGACGGTGCGGATGCATCCTTGGATGGCTTTGCCGAGCTTGTGGATCTTCCAGACCACGCGGAGGTTTTAGGACCAGTTCCCCTTCCGCCGGGGCAAAGCCTGCCTGGTGACTACGATAGCCAGCGCTTTGGCCCACCCCAGCGGTTGGTCGTGCGCACCCCGCTGGGGCCGCGTTCCCAATTGGGGCGGGCATTGCGCAGCGCCAACGCCGCGCGCAGCGCCCGCAAGGATGAGCTGCCTTTGCGCATTGTGGTTGACCCTATCCACGTGGGTTAGCCATATCGGGGTCATAGGCGCTCATGCGCTAATCTCGACGGAGGAAGCCGCCACCGCCGGCCGGCTTGGTCTCGGTGCCATGAGAAAGGTGTGATTGCCATGTCCCTTCGAGAGCTGCGTATCTACGGCGACCCAGTCTTGGGCAGCCGCGCGGAGGAAATTAGTAAATTTGATGCCGGTCTGCGTGCTCTGGCGAGCGATATGCTCGAGACCATGGATAACGCCGGGGGAGTAGGGCTCGCGGCTAATCAGGTGGGGATTTTGCAGCGCATCTTCGTCTATGACTGCTCGCACACCCAATCTGGGCTGCGCGGGGCGATTGTTAACCCGATCTGGACTCCGGTGGGAGAGCAGCAGCAAACAGGCCCGGAAGGCTGTCTATCCATTCCGGGAATTAGCGCGGAAACCACGCGGTTTAACCAGGTCTTTGTGTCCGGACAGGATATTGAGGGGCGCCCTGTGTCCATGGTGGCCTCAGGACTGATGGCTCGGTGCATCCAGCATGAGACCGACCACCTCGATGGGGTGCTCTTCCTACAACGCCTAGAGGCGCCAGTGCGCAAGGAGGCCATGCGCGCCATCCGTGAATCCGAGTGGTTTAACGCCTCGTAGCCCACTCGCTGTGGCGGCAGAGTTGCGGCGTTGTAGCCTAGTATTTTGAACGACATTAAGAGGAGAGTTTCCCCGCATGCGGATCATTTTTGCCGGTACCCCTGAGCCAGCCGTTGTAGCCTTGGAAAAGCTGCTTGCCTCGTCGCACGAGGTGGTGGCGGTAATCACTCGCCCAGACGCGAGGAAGGGCCGCGGTCGCACTCTTCACCCGAGCCCAGTGAAGGCGCTCGCCCAAGAACATGGCATCGAAGTATTGACCCCGACCACCCTGCGCCCTGACTCGGAGGATGGGCAGGCGCTGCGTGCCCGCTTAAAGGATTTGCAACCAGAGGCGATTCCGGTGGTGGCCTACGGCAATCTGGTGACCAAGGACTTGCTGGAACTACCGAAGCATGGCTGGGTAAACCTGCACTTTTCCTTGCTTCCGGCATGGCGCGGTGCTGCACCAGTGCAGGCTGCCATTGCTGCAGGCGATGACGTGACCGGCGCATCCACCTTCCGCATTGAGGAGGGCCTTGATACCGGCCCAGTGCTCGGCACCGTGACGGAGGAGATTAAAGGCACCGATACTGCCGATGACCTGTTGACGCGTCTTGCCTATTCCGGCGGCGATTTGCTCGTGGCCACCATGGATGGCTTAGCGGCGGGGCAGCTGGAGGCGCAACCGCAGCAGGGGGAGGCTACCTATGCGCCGAAAATCTCTACCGCGCAGGCCCGCGTGGAGTGGACCCAACCGGACTTTGCCATCGATCGGCACATTCGCGCATACACGCCTGGGCCGGGTGCATGGACGATGTGGGACGAGGCCCGCGTGAAGATTGGACCGGTCAGCCTCATAGAAGAGGCGGCGGTTCCACAGGAACTAGAACCAGGGCAGCTGTACATTGCTAAGAATGCCGTATTCATCGGTACCGGTACGCAGCCAGTCCAGCTGGGTAGAATCCAGCCTCCGGGAAAGAAGATGATGAATGCGGCCGATTGGGCCCGCGGACTAGGCAAGGATGCCGAGGTGAAGTTTCAATGAGTGGTGGTTTCCGTTCCCGCAGCAAGTCCGGGGATAAGTCCCCGGCGGGCAAGCCGAAGGACTCCCACAAATCCGCTGGTGCGAAGGGCCGAGATGGCCGCCCGCAACGGCAGCAGCGTGGCAGCCGCGGTGGGCAGCATAGGGGCCGGCAGGCTGCTAAGGGCCAGCGTCCCGGCAAGCGCCAGGAAGGCGGTCTGATTCAGGCCGCGCTGGCCGCGGGCGTGGATGCGCCGCGTTCGGTCGCCTTCGACGTGGTGCGCAGGGTAAGCGATGATGATGCCTTCGCCAACCTCATTTTGCCCAAGGCGCTGCGCAAACAAAAGCTCAAGGGGCGCGATGCCGCCTTCGCCACCGAAATCACCTACGGCACGCTGCGCACCCTTGGCGTAGTTGATGCCGTCATCGCAGAGTGTTCTTCGCGCGGCCTCGAGGCCATTTCCCCAGCCGTGGTTGATGCCTTGCGCCTGGGCGCCTATCAAGTTCTTTATACCCGCGTGGAGCCACACGCGGCGGTTGATACCACCGTCCGTTTGGTAGAAGCCGCCGGTGAAGTCAAGGCCAAGGGCTTTGCTAACGGCATCATGCGCACCATTACCCGGACGCCAGCTAAGGCCTGGCTGGACAAGCTCGCCCCGCAGGGGGAAATCGCCGGCATCGCCTTTAAGCATGCCCACCCGACCTGGATTGCGGAGTCGTTTAGCCGCGTGTTGGGCCTAGGGGAGTTGGAGGCTGCCCTGGCGGCGGATTCAGATCGACCTTCGGTGCATCTAGTGGCGCGCCCAGGTGAAATCTCGGCCGAGGAATTGGCCCTGATGACCGGCAATGAGGAGGGGCGTTATTCCCCTTATGCGGTGTACATGGACTCCGGTGACCCCGGCCAATTGGAACCCGTGCGCCAAGGATTGGCGGCCGTGCAGGACGAGGGCTCGCAGCTGATTGCCCGGGCGGTATGCGAGGCAACCCTCGAGGGCGAGGACACCGGCCGGTGGCTCGATCTCTGCGCCGGTCCCGGCGGTAAGGCGGCCCTCATGGGTGCGCTTGCCCGCATCGACTCCGCGCACGTTGATGCAGTGGAGGTATCCCCGCACCGAGCGGCGCTGATTGAAAAGACGGTGAGCGATTTGCCCGTGGACGTTCATGTGGCAGATGGCCGCAATCCCGGCGTGGGAGAGGGCTTTGACCGCGTGCTTGTCGATGCCCCCTGTTCCGGCCTCGGCGCGCTCCGTCGCCGCCCCGAGGCGCGGTGGCGCAAGGCCGAGTCTGACATCACCGAGCTTAACCAGCTGCAATTCGAGCTCTTGTCTTCCGCATTACACCTGGTGCGCCCAGGTGGCGTGGTCATCTACTCCACGTGTTCGCCAGATCTGCGCGAAACCCGAGGCATAGTTGACCGCGCCGTGCGCGAACTCGGCGCCGAAGAACTCGACGCACATGCTCTCATTCCTGATATGGGCGATGTAGGCCACGAGAAATCCGTGCAGATGTGGCCGCATCGCCACGGTACCGACGCCATGTTCTTTGCAGCCCTTCGCCGCGCAGCCGATTAATCGCGATAGACTGGTGGGCATGTCCGCACCGATTATTTCCCCTTCCATCCTGGCCGCTGATTTTTCTCGCTTGGGCGAGGAGCTAGCGGCGATTGATACCGCAGACTGGGTCCATGTGGACATTATGGATGGGCACTTTGTGCCCAACCTGTCTTTCGGCCCAGATATCACGGCCACGGTCCATAGCAGCACCGATAAGCCACTAGATGTCCACCTCATGATTGAGGAACCCGAAAAGTGGGTTGAGACCTATGCCAAGGCGGGCGCGCATACGATTATCTTCCACGTGGAGGCCGTCGCCGATGACCAGGCGGCAGTGGACTTGGCCCAGCGCATCCGCGATTTGGGCGTGCGTGCGGCCTTTTCCATCAAGCCAGGCACCGCCATCGAGCCGTGGTTGGATAAGCTGCACCATTTCGATGAGGTGCTCGTGATGTCTGTGGAGCCTGGCTTCGGCGGGCAAAAGTTCATGCCGGAGATGCTAGAGAAGGTCCATAAGCTGCGCCGCAGCATTGACGAGCAGGGCCTTGACACCATCATCGAGATCGATGGCGGCATTTCACCAGAGACCATCGAGGCAGCCGCCGAGGCCGGCTGCGACGCTTTCGTGGCAGGCTCAGCCGTATTCAAGGCGGACGACCCAGCCGGCATCGTGAAGCAGCTGCGTGATCTGGCGGCCGGTGCCTAATGAGTGCGGAGCTACAAGACCGCAACATCTCCGCAGCGCTATTGCGCGCAATGGCCGCGGGTGCTGAAGTCCGTGGAACCACGAGCCCTAACCCACCGGTAGGCGCGGTCATTGTGTCCCCAGCTGGGGAAATTGTGGGCGTCGGCGCCACCCAGCCCGTGGGAGGCGCGCATGCCGAGGTCATGGCGTTGCAGGAGGCCGGAGATAAGGCGCGCGGCGCCACGGCCGTGGTCACCTTGGAACCCTGCGCGCATACCGGCCGCACGGGTCCCTGCGCGCAGGCGCTTATCGATGCCGGCGTGGCCCGCGTGTACTACCTCCACGCCGATCCCACCCCGCAGGCTGCGGGTGGCGCAGAAGTGTTGGCGGAGGCTGGAGTGGACGTCGCCAAGCTAGAAAAGCCCCCGCACGTCGAGGATGCTTTGGTGCCATGGCTATTCGCCGTGCGCACCCAACGGCCCCACGTCACCTTGAAGTTCGCGCAAACGCTGGACGGTTTCACGGCCGCGGCCGATGGAACCAGCCAATGGATTACGGGCGAGGCAGCGCGCGACTGGGTGCATGCCGATAGGGCGCACCGCGATGCCATCGTGGTAGGTACCGGCACGGCGCTGGCTGATAATCCCTCGCTCACCGCGCGCTTGAGCGACGGCAGCTTGCGCGCGCACCAGCCCCGCCGGGTGGTCATTGGCAAGCGTGATTTGGAATCGGCAGGCGATGCAGCAAGCCACCTGCGCGAGTTGGGGTACGAGCAGTACGACAGCATCGAAGAAGCTCTCTACGAACTCTACGCCACCGGTGCCCGCGACGTCCTCGTGGAAGGAGGCGCAGGCCTGGCCAGCAGCTTTCTCAAGGCTGACTTGGTAGATGCCATCTCGGCCTATATCGCGCCACTTTTGCTGGGCGAGGGCCGTGGCGTGCTTGCGCACCCCGTGACCCAGACACTGGCAGAGGCCACCCGTTTCCACAGGGTGGGAATGAAGGCGCTGGGTGACGACGTTCTTATTGAGTACGTGCGCTAGACGCTGGACATAGTAGTGAGCGAGAAAGGTTGGAAGTGTTTACTGGGCTAGTACAAGAGTTGGGCACCGTGGATGCAATGGAGCCGCACGCAGACGCGCTTCGCCTGAGCATTCGTGCCCCGCGTACCGTTGCGGGGGCCGCACTGGGTGATTCCATTGCCATTAACGGCGTATGCCTTACCGTGGCGGATCTGTCGGCGGATACTTTTTGTGCGGATGTGATGCAGGAGTCCCTCGACCGCACCGCACTGGGGCGCCTTGCCGAGGGCGATCCGGTCAATGTCGAACCGGCACTGCTTCCCACCACCCGGCTGGGCGGGCACATTATGCAAGGCCACGTGGACGGTACCGCTACGCTGCAGACCCGAACTAGTTCCGAGAACTGGGATGTGCTGCGGTTTAGCTTGCCGTCGGAGCTTTCCCGATACGTCGTGGAAAAGGGCTCCATTGCCGTGAGCGGCACCTCGCTGACCGTGAGCGCCGTGGGCCCAGACTGGTTCGAGGTATCCCTTATCCCCACCACTTTGCGCGATACTATTCATGGCGCCTTGCCGGTGGGAGGAGAGGTAAATCTCGAGGTGGATGTGCTGGCCAAGTATGTTGAAAAGATGCTTCACCCCGAAGCTCAACCCCCTGAGGCTAAGGACTAGACTGCTACCTTATGAGCGCGAGTGATAATTCCATCCGTCTAGATTCCATCGACCAGGCCATCGCGGACATCGCCGCTGGTAAGCCGGTTGTTGTCATCGATGATGAGGATCGCGAAAATGAAGGCGATCTGATTTTCGCCGCGGAGCTAGCCACCCCGGAACTCGTGGCTTTCATGGTGCGCTATTCCTCTGGATATATCTGCGCACCCTTATTGCCAGACGATTGCAATCGGTTGAACCTACCGCCGATGCTGGCGGTCAACCAAGATGTACGCGGCACCGCCTACACGGTGACCGTGGATGCAGCAACGGGCAGTACCGGTATTTCTGCCACCTCGCGCGCAGAAACCATCCGCCGCCTGGCAGACCCCAGCACCACTCCAGGGGAGTTCACCCGTCCAGGCCACGTGGTGCCGCTGTGTGCTCGCCCGGGCGGCGTACTGGAGCGTGACGGCCATACTGAGGCCTCCATTGATCTGGCCCGATTGGCGGGACTGCGCCCGGCTGGTGTGCTGTGCGAGATCGTCTCCGAGGATGACCCCACGGATATGGCGCGCTCGCCAGAGTTGCGTCGCTTTGCCGATACGCATGGGCTCTCCATGATCTCTATCGCGCAGCTCATCGAGTGGCGCCACCATAATGAAACGCAGGTCGCCCGCCAGGTTGCCACTGAGTTACCCACCGAATACGGTCACTTCACCGCCATCGGTTACCGCCATGAGGTAGACGGACAGGAACACGTTGCATTGGTCGCAGGGGATCCCGCCCAACTGCGCGGCGCGCGCGACGTCATGGTGCGCGTCCATTCCGAATGCCTAACCGGTGATGCCTTTGGTTCACGGCGCTGCGATTGCGGGCCCCAACTGCATGAATCCATGCGCCTTATCAGCCAGGAAGGCCGCGGCGTGGTCATCTACCTGCGCGGTCAGGAAGGACGCGGCATCGGGCTTTTGCATAAGTTGGAGGCGTACCGCCTGCAGGATTCGGGCATGGATACCGTCGATGCCAACCTGGAGCAGGGGCTTCCCGAGGACGCCCGCGAGTATTCCGTTGCCGGCCAGATCCTTCGCGATCTCGGCATAGAATCCGCGAACCTTTTAACCAATAATCCGCATAAGGGCGAAGGGCTGAGCGGATTTGGCGTGGATGCCAGCCACCACACGCCGCTGGCCACCCCAGCCCACGCGGATAATATTGAATACTTGCGTACTAAACGCGACCGCATGGGCCACGACCTCCCGCAGGTTGCCCAGTGGGATGCCGAACATAAGTAAAGCTTTAACGTCCAATCGAAAGGATAGCGATGAGTAAAGAAGGCCTGCCTGATATTGCCCAGGTTGATGGCAGTGGACTGCGCGTTGCTGTGGTTACTGCTACGTGGAACGCAGAAATCTGCGACCAGCTCCATGCCCAGGCGGTGCAGACTGCTACCGATAATGGAGCTGAGGTTGCCGAATACCGAGTGGTAGGTGCCCTGGAACTTGGCGTTGTGGTCCAAGCCGCAGCCCGCTCCTACGATGCCGTGGTGGCCCTAGGTTGCGTTATCCGTGGCGGCACCCCGCACTTTGACTACGTATGCGATTCCGTCACCCAGGCGCTGACCCGTATCTCCCTCGATGAATCTACCCCGGTAGCTAACGGCGTGCTGACCGTCAACGACCAGCAGCAAGCCATCGACCGCGCCGGTTTTGCAGATTCGGTAGAAAACAAGGGTGCCGAAGCTATGATTGCGGCTTTAGATACCGCGCTGCAGTTGCGTACACTAAACGCAGCACAGAAGTAACCTCTAGCAATGCGTCAGCGCGCGATGCTTGACCACTAAGGTGGCCGGCGGGTCGCGCCCCAAAGGAGTATGCACATGAACGAGGCGCAGGCCCCAAAGAACCCGCAGCACAGCCGCCAGCTTAGCGACGCCGAAGTATTGGCCTATACCAGTGCCGATCCCTTCGCCCAGACCACGTCTAAGCCATGGGAGTTTACGGCCACCTCGCCTTTCTTGCGCAAGGTCGCTATCGCCTGGGTGATCCTCGTTATGGCCATCCATATCTTCATGGGAATCACCTTGGATGTGTCTTTTACCGGTGCGCACGTGACTACCATCGACAAATTCGCCTTCCCTGGCGTAGGTGTTCTCATTTCCGTTCTGTCCTGGATCGCTCTTAACCGTCCACGCCTGCGCGCCAATGAGGATGGGGTAGAGGTCCGCAATATCGTGGGCACGCGCTTTTATCCGTGGCAGGTGGTCTACGGGCTTTCCTTCCCCGTAGGGCAACGTATGGCACGCCTTGAGCTGCCCGAGTTCGAGTTCGTCCCCGTCTGGGCGTTGCAGTCCGGCGATAAGGACACCGTCATCGACAACGTCCGCCGCTTCCGTGACGTGGAAGCTAAGTACATGCCCCAGGATTAACAATTGGCTGACCCCACTACCTACCGCCCGGCTCCAGGAACCATCCCCACCGACCCGGGCGTCTATAAGTTCCGCGATGAAAACCGCCGCGTTATCTACGTGGGCAAAGCCAAGAACCTTCGCGCTCGGCTGTCCAACTATTTTCAGGACATCACGCAACTGCACCCGCGTACTCGCCAAATGGTGCTCACCGCCAACTCGGTGGAGTGGACGGTAGTTGCCAGCGAGGTGGAAGCCTTGCAGTTGGAGTACACGTGGATCAAGCGCTTTGATCCGCACTTCAACGTCATGTACCGCGACGATAAGACCTATCCTATGCTCGCGGTATCTGTAGGGGAGACGGTCCCTCGCGCCTTCTTCTACCGCGGCCCGCGGCGCAAAGGCGTGCGCTATTTCGGCCCCTATTCCCATGCCTGGGCCGTGCGCGAAAGCTTGGACCTGCTTACCCGCGTCTTTCCCATGCGCACCTGCTCGAAGGGCGTTTATAACCGGCATGAGCGGCTCGGGCGTCCGTGCCTATTGGGCTATATCGGCAAATGCGATGCACCCTGCATTGGCCGAGTAAGCAAAGAAGACCACCGCGAGACGGTTAACGATCTCGTGTCCTTCATGAATGGCAACACCGGTTCAGTGCGCCGCAAACTCACCCAGGACATGGAGCAGGCCGCCGAGAACCTAGAGTTCGAACGCGCTGCGCGCCTGCGCGATGACTTGGGCGCTATTGACAAGATCATGGAACAGCAAGCCGTGGTCTTTACAGACGGCACGGATGCTGATCTCATTGCTTTTAACTCCGATGAACTTGAGGCAGCGGTACAGATTTTCCATGTTCGCGATGGGCGCATTCGCGGTCAGCGCGGTTGGGTAGTCGAACGCGCCGGCGATCAGGCGAGTTCAGAGCCCTTGGACGAAGGAAAACCTGATCCCGCGCTGCCCGCGTTGGTACAAAACTTCCTCATCCAGTTCTATTCCGATGCAGTAGAGCGCGAGAAACAAGAGGCGCGCGAAGATGCTGCGCTTGCCGCGGACGTGAAGCGGCGCGGGGTGGACCAAGAATCGCACATGAAATCTCGCCGCGTGCAGGTTATTCCGCGCCAAATTTTGGTTCAGGCCCTGCCGGATGAACCGGAGCAGGTCATCGAGTTGTTGGAGGAGCTGCGCGAGGCCCAGGTGGACCTGCGTGTTCCCCAGCGCGGCGATAAAAAGCAGCTTATGGCCACGGTGGAGAAAAACGCCAAGGAGCAGTTGCGTCAGCATAAGCTCAAGCGGGTAGGAGACCTCACCGCACGTTCGGCGGCATTGCAGGATATTCAAGAAGCCCTAGGCATGGAGCAAGCCCCATTGCGCATTGAATGTACCGATATCTCGCACATTCAAGGCACAGATGTGGTTGCTTCCCTGGTGGTCTTTGAAGATGGTTTGCCCAAGAAGTCGGACTATAGGCGCTACCGCATCAAGGAAGCGGCAGGTGATGGCCGCTCGGATGACGTCGGTTCTATCGCAGAGATCACGCGCCGTCGGTTTAAGCGCCATAAGCAAGATAAGCTGGCCCATCCGGATGAGGAAGTAGAAGAGTCTTCCTTTGCAGAGGAGAAGGTGGCGGAAGAATCTGCCGAAGCGGGGCGTCGCTTTGCGTATCCACCGCAGCTTTTTATCGTGGATGGCGGTGCGCCCCAGGTGGCCGCGGCTCAAGAGGTATTTGATGAGTTAGGCATCGTGGATGTAACCCTGGTGGGCTTGGCCAAGCGCCTCGAGGAGATCTGGGTTCCTGGCGATGATGAGCCGGTGATTTTGCCGCGAAACTCGCAAGCGCTCTTCCTCCTGCAGCAAATTCGCGATGAAGCCCACCGCTTTGCCATTACTTACCACCGGCAGCAGCGCTCAAAGCGGATGCGTTCCTCGGTACTCGATTCCGTTCCTGGATTGGGTCCGCAACGGCGCACCGATCTGGTCAAGCATTTCGGTTCGGTGAAAAAGCTCAAGGCCGCCACTGTGGAAGAGATCTGTGAGGTAAACGGTTTTGGTCCCAAACTGGCCCAGACCGTGTACGAGAGCTTGCATGATTCTGCGAGCAATTAAGTGGCATTCTCCTAGAGGCAGCGAATCTTGAAGCGCTAGACTGAAGAGCATGACGCATTTCGAAACTCCACCCATTTTGATAACCGGCATGTCCGGCGGCGGGTTGAGTTCCGCTGCCAAAGTGTTTGAGGACAAGGGCTACTACGTGGCCCACAATATTCCGCCTCGCGCCATTGTTGACCTGCTCAAGCTGTGCAACCAAGAGGAAACTCCAGTGGGCAAGGTAGCAGCCGTAACGGATGTGCGCTCGCGCATGTTCCCAGGGTCTCTGTTGGAGATTATGGATGAGCTTACGGAACTAAATATGAAGCCCACCGTGCTCTTTTTGGATGCTCGCGATGATGTGCTTATCCGCCGGTTCGATTCGGTGCGGCGCACCCACCCGCTGCAGGAGGGGGACACGCTCAAAGTAGGAATCCAACGCGAGCGCCGGGCAGTGGCAGATGTGCGTTCCCATGCGGATATCATTATCGATACGACAAACCTATCCATTCATGATCTCCGCCGTGCCATTGAGGCCGCCTTTGGTGAGATGCAAAATGAAAAGCAGCATGTCACCGTTGAATCCTTTGGATTTAAAAATGGCTCGCCCCGCGATGCCGACTTAGTGGTAGACGTGCGGTTCCTGCCCAACCCCTATTGGGTTCCAGAACTGCGAGGATATCGCGGCACGGATGAACCGGTTGCCCACTATGTGCTATCGCAGCCAGCGGCGCAGGAATTCGTGGACAATTTCTTGCAGATGTTTTCTACCATGCTGGATGGCTACCGCCATGAGGGCAAGAACTTCATCACGGTTGGCGTCGGTTGCACGGGCGGTCACCACCGGTCCGTTGCCGTCGCAGAGGCTATTGCGGCGCGCCTGCGGGACAATGACACATTAGACGTCAGCACCCTGCATAGGGATATCGCTCGAGGCTAGAGCACAGGAGTTTTAACACTTTTATGACCAATCCTTCACACATGGTTTGCCTTGGCGGCGGCCATGGACTTTATCAAACCCTTCTGTCCGCACGCTTTAGCGAGGCGGCCGATATTTCTGCCATTGTTACGGTCGCGGATGATGGCGGCTCCTCTGGCCGTTTGCGCCGCGAGCTGGAAATCATTCCACCGGGTGACTTGCGCATGGCGCTGGCCGCCTTGGCTAATAGTGACCCAGTGGGGGACTTGTGGGCACGAACCTTGCAACACCGTTTCGGTGGCAATGGCGCGATGGCAGGGCATGCGGTGGGCAATCTGATGATTGCGGGATTGACGGATGTGCTCGGCGATTATCAAGCTGCCCTGGATACCATCGCAGAACTTACTAATTCCCAGGGGCGAGTCTTCCCAGTAGTCAACCAGGCCTTAGAGATTGAAGCGGACGTAGCCGGGCTTGACGACGACCCCCGTGTCATGCGCCAAGTCCGCGGCCAGGTTGCCGTCGCTTCCACGCCGGGCCAGGTGCGTCGCGTGCGCATCGTGCCCGAACGGCCCGAAGCGAATCCTGATGCGCTCGATGCCATCCAGCGCGCGGACCTCATTACCATCGGCCCAGGCTCGTGGTTTAGCTCGGTATTGCCACATACTCTCGTGCCACAGGTAGTGGATGCGATTTCTGCTTCCGATGCGTTGCGCGTCGTCGTTTTGAACCTTTCGGCCGAGCCGGGCGAAACTCATGGCTTCTCCGCGGAGCGCCACTTGCATGTGCTCGCTCAACACGCCCCCGATCTGCGGATTGACCGCATTTTGGTGGACGAGGCGGCTTTACCCACCGATAGTGAGCGCGTCTATATTCAGCGCGCCGCGCAATCCCTAGGTGCCCGCGCTACCTTTGCGGATGTGAGCCAAGTTGATGCCGATGGCCGTAGCATCAATAAACACGATCCGGAAAAGCTGTCTGCGGCGCTCTTAGACCTATATTCAGACTATCGCAGCACTCGCGATCAGAACCGGCGCTAATTCACCGCGGCATCGTGCGAGCGGCCGCACTCGACCGACTGCGCGGCGACCGAGTCCGCGCGGTATGATGTCAGAAATCCTTTCACCGCACTAGGCCGTGAGCCAAGGCTCTAGCCTGTATGCATACTTCGTGACTGTGAGAATAGAAATGGGGCGAACTAGGTGACCACACCATTGACCGACCAGGTCAAAGAAGAATTGACGGCTGTCGTCGTGCCACGCCAGTCCGCTCGCGCTGCCGAACTGGCGGCGATGTTGCGATTCGCCGGCGAGCTAGATTTTTCCGGTGACAGCATGTCCTATGAGCTGGAGCTAGAAAGCCACGCCATTGCGCGGCGCGTCATGACCGCACTCGATGACCTCTATGGGATATCCGCCGAGAGCCACGTTGCGGGCCCAGCAGGAACCACCAAGAAGACTCGCGTAACGGTCCGCATTTCCACCGGTGCGAAAGAGCTGACCCGTCGGCTGGGCCTTATCACCCGCTCCGGTCATGCAGTAGTGGGGCTGCCGCCGCAGGTCATCTCCGGCACCGTGGCCGATAGCGAAGCAGCATGGCGCGGCGCCTTCCTTGCCCATGGCAGCCTCACGGAGCCAGGCCGCTCTTCCGCGCTGGAAGTCACCTGCCCGTGCCAAGAAGCAGCATTGGCATTGGTAGGCTGCGCCCGCCGCCTTGGTATCTCAGCGAAGACCAAGGAGACCCGCGGTGAAGACCGCGTCGTTGTACGCGATGGCGATGCCATCGGGGCGCTTCTTACCCGGATGGGTGCTCAGGAGACTCGATTGAGCTGGGAAAAGAAGCGCGTCAAGCGGGAGGCACACGATACGTCTCGGCGCTTGGACAATTTTGATGACGCCAACCTTCGGCGCTCTGCTCGCGCCGCAGTTACCGCGGCAGCGCGCGTTGACCGCGCCATGGAGATCCTAGGAGATGATGTTCCTGAGCACTTGGCAGACGCAGGCCGCTTGCGTGTTCAGCACCGCGAGGCATCTCTAGAAGAGCTGGGCCGCCTGGCCGAGCCACCCATGACTAAGGACGCAGTAGCCGGGCGTATTCGCCGCTTGCTGTCGATGGCCGATAAACGAGCCGAGGAGCTTGATATCCCCGATACCAATCAAGCGATTACAGATGACCTTTTCAACGAATCCTGACCCTCGGAATCACCTACATTAAAAGAACTCCCCGCAGTGCGGATACCAAAGCGGTAGGCGCAGCTGCGGGGAGATTTTTAAAACCTTAGCGGCAAGCAGGCGCGCAGCCTGCTTGACAGAAGCGTCAAAGAACTAGGGCACGAGGAATCCTAGGACGTTGGTCATCAAGAACACGATGACGCATACAAAGGCTAGGAAAGCCACGGAGTAGCCCACTACGTTCTTCAGGATGACAGATTCCTTGCCCTCCATATTGACGGCGGTAGCCGCAATAGCCAAGGACTGCGGGGAGATCATCTTGCCCACAACGCCACCTGCGGTATTGGCCGCGAGCATGAGGTCAGGGTTTACGCTGATTCGCTCTGCCGCTGCTACCTGCAGGTTGGCAAAGAGGGCATTAGCTGACGTATCGGAGCCAGTAACCGCGGTACCAATCCAGCCCAGGACTGGGGCGAAGAGCGCAAAGATGCCGCCGGCAGAAGAGACGAACTCACCAATAGCAATAGTCTGGCCGGAGTAGTTCATCGTATAGGCCAAAGCCAGCACCAGGATGATGGTAAGGGCCGAGAACTTCATGCGGCTGACGACGTCCCCAAAGGCGCTTACCGGTTGCCCAAAGCTTAGGCTGTAGCGGCCATTTTCGTTGAAGAAGTGGTAGACAACCGCAACGATAATGCCCGAGAGCAGCAGGAGCGTACCTGGGTTGCCAAAGACATTGAAGCTGAAGCTGGTATCCATGAGGTTACCGTCGGCGTCGACAATCGCGTCATCAAGCAAAGGCCAGGCAAAGTGGATCTTGAGGAATCCGAAGATGGCGGGGGCTGCGGTTGCCACAGCAAAGACAACGGTTACTACCGCGTAGGGAAGCAGCGCCATCCAGATACGGCGCCCGTTGAGGTCGGTGGTGGACTCGGCGGCAGGCAGCTCGAGACGCTCGCGCAACTCCTTGACGCCCTTCGGCTTCCATACCCGGAGGAAGGCGAAAGCACAGCCCAAGGAGACGATGCAGGCGATGACGTTGGTGAGCTGGTACGCAAAGAAGGTCGCGGACAGCCACTGAGCCAACGCGAAGGAAACGCCAATCACGGCAGCTGCTGGGGCAGTTTCCTTAACACCGCGGATGCCGTCCAAGATAAAGGCGATGAGGAATGGCACGATAGCGGCGATGAGCAGCACCTGCAAGGAGATAAGTGCTGCAATGTCCTGGGTCTGCTCGGCGCTGCGACCGGCAACCTCGCCCGCAGTGGTTACCGGGATGCCAACCGCGCCAAAGGCAACCGGAGCGGTATTAGCAATCAGAACTACTGTTGCCGCGCGCAGTGGCTTCACGCCAAGGGCCATGATCATGGTTGCGGTAATGGCCACGGGGGCGCCGAAGCCAGCGAGGGCCTCCAACAAACCTCCAAAACAGAAGGCGATGAGGATAGCCTGAATGCGAATATCGCCATCACCCAACAGGTCAAAGGTCTTGCGCAGATCCTCGAAGCGCCCGGAAGCTACGGTGATTTCATAGAACCAGATTGCGGTAATGATGACCCAGACAATGGGCAGGAGCCCGAACAGCCCGCCGCGTACGGCAGAGGACAAAGCCATATCTACCGGCATGGAGAAGCCGGCGATGGCAATAATGAGGGATACTGCCAGGGCAACGGCGCCAGAAGTATGCGCGCGTGCCTTTACGCCTAGCAGCATGATAAAGAATGCAATGAGCGGGAGAATCGCCACCAGGGCGGTAAGCCCGAGGCTGTCACCCACAGCAGAGGTATTTATTTCGAACAAGAGACGTCCTTGATTTCTACGGTGGTCTTGCCCGTAGGAAACTACGGGCACCTGAAAGCATTCTCACGGTGACCAACGGTGGCGCTAGAGCAGGCAGGGTTGCCTTAAACGCTTTGTGAGCCAGTGAGTAAAGAAAGCATATCGTGCTGTGGGCGTCGCGGAAACAATACGGTCGTCTTATTAGGCGTCAGTAGCAGTGCTGCGAAATGTCCGATCGGACAGAGGCGGGCACAACCCCTAAAGTATGTAAGTGATATATCTCACGTTAACAGGGTAAACCCAACACAAAACCACGTGTTCGGGCTTATCCAGCGGGTTTGTATGCGGGAAATAAAAAGGATCGGAAAGAGTGTACGCGCTTTTGGAAACTCTGTCATCTACTAGTTCTTAAGGCCGCTGGGAGTCTGCGCTGACCAAAAACGCTCGGTAGTATCGGCGATGTAAGGGAAAACGCTCGGGCGCTTCTCAAACACAGACTTCATCGAAAGACCCGCGCACATACCCGTACACACAATTACTCGACTCTTTGAGGAGAAATACAGTGACTATCCGCGTAGGTATCAATGGCTTTGGCCGCATCGGCCGTAACTTTTTCCGTGCAGTCGCTCAGGGTGACAACAACCTCGAAGTTGTTGCAGTAAACGACCTGACCGACAACGGCTCGCTGGCTAACCTGCTGAAGTACGACTCCGTACTGGGCCGCTTCGATGGCGAAATTACTCACGACGATGAGTCCATTACTGTTAACGGCCACCGCATCGTGGTAACCGCAGAGAAGGACCCGAAGCAGCTCAAGTGGGGCGAGTACAACGTAGACCTCGTTATCGAGTCCACCGGCCGCTTCACCAACGGCAACGATGCCAAGGCTCACCTCGAGGCGGGCGCCAAGAAGGTCATCATCTCCGCTCCGGGCAAGGAAGTAGACGCAACCTTCGTCTATGGCGTCAACTCTGACACCTATGATCCGGCAAATCACAACGTCATCTCCGCGGCATCCTGCACCACCAACTGCCTGGCACCGATGGCAAAGGTTCTCAATGACAAGTTCGGCATTGAAAAGGGCCTGATGACCACCGTTCACGCTTATACCGGCGACCAGCGCATCCAGGACGCTCCGCACAAGGATCCGCGCCGCGCCCGTGCCGCTGCAGTAAACATGGTGCCTACCTCCACTGGCGCTGCTAAGGCCGTATCCCTGGTTCTGCCTGAGCTGGACGGCAAGCTGGATGGTTACGCAATGCGCGTTCCGGTTATCACCGGCTCCGCTACCGACCTGACCTTCACCGCTTCCCGCGATGTCACCGCCGAGGAAATCAACGCCGCCCTGAAGGAAGCTGCTGAGGGCGAGCTCAAGGACACCCTCGCATACACCGAGGATCCGCTGGTTTCCACCGACATTGTTACCTCCCCGCACGGCTGCATTTTCGACTCCGGCATGACCAAGGTTTCCAACGGCAACCTGGTCAAGGTTCTGGGCTGGTACGACAACGAGTGGGGCTACACCTCCCAGCTCGTTCGCCTGACCAACCTGGTGGCAGACAAGCTCTAAACTAGAGCTCTAGCAATGAGGAACCGGCCTGATGCAAGCCTTAACGGCGCCGCGTCGCGGCCGGTATTCTTATATCTATAGCCTTTTGACCCGTCCGAATTATTTAAGGAGTAAATAATGGCTTTCCAGACACTTGACGATCTTCTCAAGGAGGGCGTCGAATCCCGCCACGTCCTCGTCCGCTCTGACTTCAATGTTCCACTTGATGAAGAGGGAAACATTACCGATCCCGGACGTATTAACGCTTCTCTTCCGACCATCAAGGCACTGGTAGAAGGTGGCGCAAAGGTCATTCTTTCCGCACACCTGGGTCGTCCAAAGGGTGAGGTAAACTCTAAGTTCTCTTTGGCTCCAGTAGCTGAAGCGCTGTCTGAGGCGCTTGACCAGTACGTTGCCCTAGCCGGCGACGTCACCGGAGAAGACGCTCATGAGCGTGCCAACGGCCTCAACGACGGCGACGTGATGTTGGTCGAAAACGTCCGCTTCGACCCCCGTGAGACCTCCAAGGACGAGGCTGAGCGCGGCCAGTTCGCTGACGAGCTCGTTGCTCTGGCAGCCGATAACGGCGCTTTTGTTTCTGATGGCTTTGGCGTTGTCCACCGTGCGCAGGCATCGGTGTATGACGTCGCTAAGCGCCTGCCGGCTTACGCAGGCAAGCTCGTAGAAAAGGAACTGTCGGTTCTGTCCACCGTAGCTAAGGAGCCGGAGCACCCGTACGTGGTTGTCCTCGGCGGCGCCAAGGTTTCGGACAAGCTCGGCGTGATTGAAGCACTGGCCGGCAAGGCAGACAAGGTCATCATTGGTGGCGGCATGTGCTACACCCTGCTGGCTGCCAAGGGCTACAACGTGCAAGAGTCCCTCCTGCAGGAAGATCAGATCGAAAACTGCAAGGATCTGCTCGAGCGCTTTGGTGACAAGCTGGTGCTTCCGGTTGATCTGATTGCTGCAAGCAAGTTCGCGGCGGATGCAGAGACCCAGGTGGTCGAGCTCGATAGCATCCCTGAGAGCTGGATGTCCCTGGATATTGGGCCAAAGTCCGTGGAAAAGTTCGCGGAGTTTCTTGCTTCCTCTAAGACCGTCTTCTGGAATGGCCCGATGGGCGTATTCGAAATGGAGGCCTTCTCCAAGGGCACCGCTGGTGTAGCGCAGGCTATTATCGACGCCACCGCAAAGAACGGTTCCTTCTCCGTCGTCGGTGGCGGCGACTCCGCTGCCTCCGTGCGCATGCTTGGGCTAGACGAGGACGGCTTCAGCCACATCTCCACCGGTGGCGGCGCCTCCCTCGAGTACCTTGAGGGCAAGGAGCTTCCGGGCGTATCTGTCCTGGAAGCCTAAAACTGCCTGATCAACTTGCCAGAAAGAGAGGAAAAATTCATGGCACGCACCCCACTTATCGCAGGTAACTGGAAGATGAACCTCGACCATGTCGAGGCCATCGGCTCCGTTCAAAAGTTCGCTTTCTCCCTGCCAAAGGACTACTACGAAAAGGTCGACGTGGCCTACATGGTCCCGTTTACTGATATCCGCACTATCCAAACGCTGGTAGAAGGCGACAAGCTACAGGTCACCTACGGTGCGCAGGACATCTCTAAGCACGAGTCCGGCGCATTCACTGGTGAAGTATCTGGCAAGATGCTGGCCAAACTCGGCTGCAGCTGGGTGGTCGTGGGCCACTCGGAGCGCCGTCAGTACCACGGCGAGACCGATAAGCTTGTTGCAGAAAAGGCAGCCGCAGCATTGGACAATGGCATCAGCCCCATCGTGTGCGTGGGCGAGCCGCTGGCTGTACGCGAGGCCGGTACCCACGTGGACTACGTGGTTAACCAGACCCGCAATTCTTTGGCTGGCCTGAGCGCAGACCAGCTTGCCAAGACTGTTATCGCCTACGAGCCAGTTTGGGCGATTGGCACCGGCAAGGTTGCCTCCGCAGACGATGCCCAGGAAGTCTGCGCCGCTATCCGTGAGCTCGTAAAGGAGCTCGCAGGCGAGGAGGTTGCTGCAGGTATCCGCATTCTCTACGGTGGTTCCGTCAAGGTTGATTCCGTTGCAGAGATTGTCAGCAAGCCTGACGTCGACGGCGGCCTCATTGGTGGCGCTTCCTTGGTCGGCGAGGAGTTTGCCAAGTTGGCTGCTAACGCAGCTAATGCTCTGAGCTAACAGGAGTTATCACCTGTCACAGGTTCGCGCTAAGGCGCGGGTTGGAATGGTTCCAGCCCGCGCCATCGTGTACAGTGGGCCGGTGTGATTACTTCGCTGTACGCGAAGCCTAAAAGTACGATTCCGCGCTAGCGGGTGGCGAGAGTTACCCGCAGGGCGCACGTTAGAAATAAGGATTATCCTCATGGTCTTGGCACTGGAAATCATTTTGGTCATCGCAGCTATTTTGATGTCCATCTTCGTGCTGCTGCACAAGGGCAAAGGTGGTGGCCTGTCCAGCCTCTTCGGCGGTGGCGTGCAGTCGAACCTGTCCGGCTCGACCGTCGTGGAAAAGAACTTGGACCGTTACACCGTGGTGATGGTAATTATCTGGCTTGCGTGCATCGTAGGCCTCAACCTCATCCAGGCATTCGCTTAAGCTACCAGCTGGAATAGCGAAAGCGCCGGTATCGGCTTCCAACCTCTTGGTTCCCTGTGGGAACTGGCGGTGGGGAAGCGGTACCGGCGCTTTTTGCGTGGCACCGAGCCACAAGTTCAGCTCGGCTGCGCGCTAGGCGGCCGTACCTAGAGCTCGGATGCGGCGTCATCGGCAAGGAAGAGGATGGTTTCTTCCTTGCCGTGCGCGCCTGCAGCCGGCCATTCTTCGGGCTCAGCGCCTTCAACGACGTGCTTGGCAGCTTCCGCCTTGGCCTCGCCGGCAACGAGGAGCCAAATACGAGCAGACTTGTTTACCGCGGGAAGAGTAAGGGTGATGCGCTCGCTCGGCGGCTTGGGAGAGTCATGAACGGGAACAGCTAGCTCTTCTTGTTCCCGAACCGCCTCAGAATGGGGGAACAAGGAATTGATATGGCCCTCTTCGCCCATTCCCAGCAGATGCAGGTCGAATCCGTTCGGGGCGAATTCCTTTAGCTCTGGCTCATACGCACTCGCTGCGGCTTCCATGGACACCGCACCTAGATCAAAACCGTGAATATTCTGGTCCGGAATATCTACGTGGTTGAGCAGGGCACTGCGTGCTTGACCCTCATTAGAATCTGCGTCAGAGACGGGCACATTACGCTCGTCGCCGAAAAAGACGTGAACGCGCGACCAATCGATGCGCTGGGCTGGAAAGTCCTCGCCTTGCTGCTGTGCCGCGAAATCCAAACGGGCCAGCTCGTGAAGAACGCCAATTCCAGCGCCGCCGCCGGTTAGGACAACTCGCGCGACCCCATCGTGGTGGAGCCCGCCACCGGCGGCTTGGATACGCGCTACGGTATCCACGAATTTCAGCGCGGCCTGGGAGATAAGGTCATCCACATCGCTTACGCGGTGAAGAGTCACCATGAGGTATCGCTATCCTTTGCAAAGAATCAGAGTTAAGCCGTTTTACTGCTTACTGTAGTCTACTTGGGCTAGCGCACGGAGCGCTTGCGCATAAGTCTTATCGGCATCCAGATGGCGCAATTCTTCAGAGAGAACCTCAGCTTGGGAGCGCTTGCTAAGGCTCACCAAGGAATCCGGGGAACCTGGAACGCACACACGCACCGTGCGCTCGTCGACGACATCTACGTCGACGTGGCTCGTTTCCCGGTTAAACCGCAAGTGGGTCACTGGGAAGTGCGGCTCCTGAGAGTCGGTGACAGTGCGGTGGACGGGCACTGCCAGACGATCGAGGAGCCATCCGGCCGCGAAGTCTGGAGCTGGGTGGCCCGCAGGGCCCGCTACCTCGACGGACTGCACGGGCTCGTGAGGATGGCGGTCCAATGCGGAGGCTACGACGCCGCGCCACAAAGTGATGGCGGCCCAGGACATATCGGAATCGCCCGGCGTGTAACCGGCGGATAAGGTGCGCAGATCCTCGCCAGTGACGCGTCCATCATGGGCAACGTTGGTGATGCGGCGTTGAGCCAGTTTGCCCACAGAGCTGGAAGCTGGATCGGGCGGGCACAGAGTAGGCCACCAGGCGACCAAGGGGGTATCGGGAAGCAGCAGTGGAGTAACGACTGCCTCGTCCTGGTTTGCCAAAGCGCCGTGCAACTTCATGATGACCATCTCAGAAGCACCCGCTTCACCACCCACGCGCAGTTGCGCGTCAAGGTGGGTCTCTGCCTGCGGGTCGCCCGTCACGACGACCAGAACGCGCGACGGGTGCTCGTGGGAGGCATCGCGCACGGAGGCCAGGATGTTTTCCAGATCATCGTCCTCGCGGGCAGCCACGATTAGGGTGAGTACTCGGCCGGTAGTAAGGGTGTAATGCTCCTGGGCCTCTACTAGCTTCTTGGAGATTTCACGCGTAGTGGTGTTGGGCAATGGAATAATCATTGTCTGCGTCCCTCCTATGGGCGGCGCCAGGAGTGGCCCCGGCGGCGCAACATTCTATCGGCGGATTCCGGGCCCCATGTGCCAGCGCGGTATTCCTCCGGCTGGCCTGCTTCGGCCCAGTAATCGATGATGGGATCCAAAATCGACCAGGAAAGTTCCACCTCTTCGTTGGTGGGGAAGAGCGAGGACTCATCGAGGAGGGCATCCAAAATCAGGCGCTCGTATGCTTCCGGAGATTCCTCGGTAAAGGCCTCAGCATAAGCAAAGTCCATATTGACGTCGCGGACCTCCATGGTGGAACCGGGCACCTTGGAGCCAAAGCGCATGGTGACGCCCTCATCCGGCTGTACGCGGATCACCACTGCGTTTCGGCCCAGCGCATCGGTCTGGCCGTCAACGAATGGTTGATTTGGCGCTGCCTTGAATACCAGCGCAATCTCGGTCACGCGGCGGCCCAAGCGCTTGCCCGTGCGCAGGTAGAAAGGCACTCCTCCCCAGCGGCGGGAGTTCACTTCCAAGGTGCAGGCTGCATAGGTCTCCGTCGTGGACTCCGGATCGAAGCCTTCCTCTTCGCGCAGGCCCTTGACAAATTCGGAGCCTTGCCAGCCGGCGGAGTACTGGCCGCGAGCAGTGGTCTTATTTAGCGGGTGCACGGCGTGAGTAGCGCGTAGCACCTTGACCTTTTCTGCCTGCAGGGCCTCGGGCTCGAAGGAGGAGGGTTCTTCCATTGCAACTAGAGCCAAAAGCTGCAGCAGGTGGTTCTGGATGACATCGCGAGCTGCACCGATGCCGTCATAGTATCCGGCACGGCCGCCCAAGCCAATATCTTCGGCCATGGTGATTTGGACGTGATCGATGTAGTGGGCGTTCCACATGGGCTCGAAAATCTGATTGGCAAAGCGCAAAGCCATGATGTTTTGCACCGTTTCCTTGCCCAGATAATGGTCGATGCGGAATACCGCGGACTCAGGGAAGACGGCGTTGACAATCTCATTGAGCTTGCGGGCAGACTCTTGATCGTGGCCGAAAGGCTTTTCAATGATTACTCGGCGCCACGAGTCCTCGACGGAGTTGGCCATGCCCACCCGCTCCAGCTGGTGGCAGATATTGGAGAAGAATTCCGGTGGAACCGAAAGGTAGTATGCCCAGTTGCTGCCGGTGCCGCGCTCGCGATCTAGCTCGCCCAAACGCGCCGAGAGGCGATCGAATCCAGCATCGTCGAAAGAGCCTTGTACGAATTCGATGCCCTGGGATAGATGCTGCCAGACATCTTCATTGAACTCGGTACGTGAGCCAGCGATGACGGCTGAGCGAACGTAGTCACAGAATGCGACCTTGTCCCAGTCGCGGCGACCATAACCCACAAGGGTAAAGCCAGCGGGGAGGAGGCCACGGCTCGCTAGGTCGTAGATTGCGGGCAGTAGCTTTTTATATGCTAGGTCACCGGTAACGCCGAAGATGACCATGCCCGCGGGTCCTGCGATTCGCGGCAATCGCTTGTCGCTGGCATTGCGCAAGGGGTTGACCCAAGCGGCTGAGTCGGTCACGAAGAATCCTTCCTGAGTTTATGGGCTTTAAGCTCGCTAATATTCTAGCGGCAGAATGCCCCGCCGAATTCTCGGCGGGGCACAAGTCACACGGCTAGTTTACGCGAGTCGCTCCTCAATGGAAGCAAGCAGTTCCTCCCACGCGGCGACAAACTTATCGACGCCCTCGCGCTCCAGCACTGCAAAGACATCATCGAAATCAATGCCGACCTCTTCTAGCTGGGCAAAGACGCCTTCTGCAGCCTCGCGGCTATCAGACAGGGCATCGCCGTGAAGGTTGCCCTCAGAGAGAACCGCATCGATGGTCTTTTCCGGCATGGTGTTTACCGTGTGCGGGCCAGCCAGCTCCGATACGTACAAGGTGGCTGGGTACTCCGGATTCTTTACGCCGGTAGAAGCCCACAGTGGACGCTGGAGGTGGGCGCCTTCGGGCAAGTCGGCGTCGTCAAGCAAGGCGTCCTGGAAGAGGGCATAGGCGCGCTGCGCATTGGCGACGCCCGCCTTGCCCCGCAGTGCCAGAGCAATCTCGCTGCCAATGGCTTCCAAGCGCTTATCTACTTCGGTATCCAAACGGGAAACAAAGAAGGAAGCCACGGAGTGAATGGTAGAGACGTCCTTGCCTGCTTCGGCGGCACGCTTGAGGCCAGTACGGAAAGCCTCAATGACATCGCGGTAGCGATCCACGGAGAAAATAAGAGTGACGTTGACGCTGATTCCCTCTGCTAGGGCATCTTCGATGGCTGGGAGGGATGCGGTGGTGGCCGGAATCTTGATCATGACATTGGGACGATCAACCTTGGACCAGAGCTCACGCGCCTGTTCAAGGGTGGCGTTAGCGTCATCAGAAATGCGCGGGTCGACCTCGATGGACACGCGGCCATCTGCGCCGTTGGTAGAGGAGTAGATATCTGCAAAGAGGCCGCAGGCATTCTTGACGTCCTCAATAGCCAATGCGTACACCGCCTCATCCGCGGAAGCCTTGGCTTCCTTCAACGTGGAAAGCTCGGCGTCGTAGGCGGTGCCGTTGGTCATCGCTGCGGCGAAAATAGCCGGGTTGGTGGTAACTCCCACGATGGACTTCGTGGAAATTATCTCCTCGAGATTGCCCGATACTAGGCGCTCGCGAGAAAGGTCATCGAGCCAGGTTGAGGTTCCCAGCTGGGCAAGTTCGGAAATGTGGTTCATGATTACTCCTTATCCAGTCCTGGAGGTTTACTTCTTCGCGGCGGCGAGCGATTCCTGCGCCGCTTCAACAACCGCTGCGGTGGTGAAGCCAAAGTTCTCAAAGAGCTCGCCCGCAGGAGCGGAGGCGCCGTAGTGCTCGATGGAAATGGTCCGGCCGAAAGAACCGGTGTACTTGTGCCACGGCATAGCGATGCCGGCTTCGATGGACACGCGGGCCTGCACTTCGCTAGGCAGCACGGACTCGCGGTATGCGTCATCCTGCTCATCAAACCACTCGAGGCACGGTGCGGAGACAACGCGGGTGGCTGTTCCGGCGGCCTCCAGTTCCTTAGCGGCGGCGACGGCAAGCTGCACCTCAGAGCCGGTAGCGAGGAGGATTACGTCTGGCGTTTCCTTGGATGCTTCCACCAGAACATAAGCGCCACGGCGCACGCCGTCATGCGCCTTTTCCTTGGTGCCTTCCAGTACTGGCAGTCCCTGGCGGCTCAGTGCCAGGCCCTTAGGCGCGGCCTTGTACTCGAGAGCTGCGGCCCAGGCCTGTGCGGTTTCGTTGGCATCGGCCGGGCGAATAACGGACAGGTTCGGGATGGCGCGAAGGGCAGAAAGGGTCTCTACCGGCTGGTGGGTTGGGCCGTCCTCGCCCAGGCCGATGGAGTCGTGGGTCCAGACATAGTAGGTATCGGTAGACATCAACGAGCCCAGGCGGACAGCGGGGTACTGGTACTCGGAGAAAATAAGGAAGGTGCCGCCGTAAACGCGGGTATTGCCGTGCAGAGCAATACCGTTCATGATCGCAGACATCGCGTGCTCGCGAATGCCGAAGTGCAGGTTGCGGCCATACGGCTGAGCCGACCACATGTCGGTGGTAATGGCTGCGGGGCCGAAGGAGTCCGCGCCCTTAATCACGGTGTTATTGGAGCCGGCAAGGTCAGCAGAGCCACCCCACATCTCAGGAAGGGAAGCGGCCAATGCTTGGATGGTGGCCTCAGAAGCCTTGCGGGTGGCCAAGGACTCGCCCGGTTCCCAAACCGGCAATTCAGCGTCGAAATCTTGCGGCAGTTCGCGCGCGTGCATGCGGTCAAAGAGTGCCTTGTTCT
Source organism: Corynebacterium sp. ACRPF (assembly GCF_022347395.1). Taxonomy (NCBI): domain Bacteria; kingdom Bacillati; phylum Actinomycetota; class Actinomycetes; order Mycobacteriales; family Corynebacteriaceae; genus Corynebacterium; species Corynebacterium sp. ACRPF. Next base: position 36,050 of record NZ_JAKRNB010000003.1, on the reverse strand, counting down.
CCGGATTAGCCGCAGCCCACTTGTCGAACTTCTTCTGCCATGCGGAGTGCTTCTCTGTGCCGCGTTCGCGCAGCTTGCGGGTGTGTGCGATGACCTCGTCGTCGATGTGGAAGCTGCGCTCGGGATCGAAGCCCAAGACCTCCTTGGTGGCAGCCACCTCGTCATCGCCCAGCGCAGCGCCATGAACTCCGCCGGTGTTCATCTTATTCGGGGCCGGGTAGCCGATAACGGTCTTCACGCGGATGAAGGACGGGCGCTCGGTCTCTGCCTGAGCTGCCTTGACCGCCTCCTCAATGGCTACGACGTCTTCGCCGGATTCGACCGTTTGGACGTGCCAGCCGTAGGCCTCGTAGCGGGCTACTACGTCTTCGTTGAAGGCAATATTCGTATCGTCCTCAATAGAAATGCGATTATCATCCCAGAAGACAATCAAGTTGCCCAGCTTTTGCGTACCCGCCAGGGAAGAAGCCTCAGCGGTAACGCCCTCCTGGAGGTCACCATCGGAAGCGATGGTGTAGACGTAGTGGTCGAAGGGAGACTCCCCGGCCGGTGCCTTAGGATCGAAAAGCCCGCGCTCCTTACGTGCGGCCATGGCCATGCCCACGGAGGAAGCCAAGCCTTGGCCAAGGGGTCCGGTGGTGATTTCCACGCCATCGGTGTGGTGTACCTCAGGGTGGCCGGGCGTGCGCGATCCCCAAGTGCGCAGCTGCTTGAGGTCGTCCATCTCCAAGCCAAAGCCGCCCAGGTAAAGCTGGATGTACTGGGTGAGGGAAGAGTGACCAACCGAAAGAACGAAGCGGTCGCGGCCGGCCCAGTGCACATCGGCGGGATCATGGTTAATGACGCGTTGGTAGAGAGTGTAGGCGAGGGGAGCGAGGGACATTGCCGTACCGGGGTGGCCGGAACCGCACTTTTGTACAGCATCTGCGGCTAGAACTCGCACGGTGTCGACGGCGCGGGTGTCAAACTCCGACCAATCCTCCGGATAACGGCGCTCGACCATAGTTTGGAGTTCTGGGGACAACTTATCTTTCGACACTGGAAAGCCTCGCTTACGTCTAGGCAAAAAGTACTTAACTTTATTCAGTCTAGTAATTTTCTAACCGGCGGTGCGCAATTATAGAAAGCTAGGCATAAAAGGTATGCTGGCATGGCTAAGTGGAGTGCGCGCGGGCGCTAGAGCGCGCACTGAATCTAGCGGCCATAGGCCTGTTGTCTTTCACCCCTGCGCCGAAAACTGTGAGTGAGAGAACTGGAACTTTTTCACGGGCATGTGCGACCGCTAGGGGTGACCGCGCGCAGTTAGTGCGCGGGGCACAGTTCACCAACGTTCAGATAGTGGAGGAATCCCTTGGAGACCATCAAGGCCTATTTTGCGCTAACGAAACCGAGGATCATTGAACTCCTCCTCGTGGCCGCAATCCCGGCGATGCTCCAAGCGCAACGCGGCGTGGAGGCCGTTTCAGACAATATTTGGCTAATCGTGTCGACCATTTTCGGCGGTTGGATGGGCGCTGCTGCCGCCCACACGTTTAATAACGTCGTGGACTACGAGCTGGATCAAAAAATGCAGCGCACTAGGGCCCGCCCGCTGGTAAGGGCCAAGATTTCCAAACGGAACGCAGCAATTTTCGCGTGGGTAATGCTCATCATCTCCGTGCTGTGGTTGGGCGTCCTTGCTCATTCCTGGTTGGCGGCCTTCTTCGTGGTTTTGACGAATTTCTTCTACGTCTTCGTCTACACCAAGTTTTTGAAGATGCGCAATGCCCAAAATATAGTCTGGGGCGGCTTGGCCGGCTGCATGCCGGCGATGGTCGGCTGGGCGGTTATCCGGGATAACGCTCCTGCTGGAGAGCCTGACCGCTGGTGGCAGGCAATCGTGCTCTTCCTCATCATCTTCTTCTGGACTCCGCCACACACGTGGGCGCTGGCCATGAAGTACAAGGAAGACTACCGCAAGGCCGGCGTGCCGATGCTGCCCGTAGTGGCTGATGAGAAGGAAGTCACTCGACAGATCGTGTGGTATACCGTGGGCACGGTTATCGTGACCCTACTTATCGTCCCCGCTGCCTCGTGGATTTACTTGGTCGCAGCTCTTGCCTCCGGCGCGGTATTCCTGTGGATGGCTATCCGCCTGCACAAGGGAGTCAAGAACGGCGCCAAGGTGAAGCCGATGCGCCTGTTCATTTACTCCAATAACTATCTGTCAGTGCTCTTTATCGGGTTGTCCATCGACGCAGTATTGGGCTGGGAGCCATTAGGTAGGATGCTCGGCTGGTCGGCCACGTTATTCTAACTGCGCCCAGATACCCAAGGATAGAGCGAAAGCGCGGGAAAAAGCACAGCTGCTTTTCCCGCGCTTTCGGCGTTTGTGGGTGGGTTTAGGCTTTATCGCCAGCTTGGACGCGCAGCACGATGGAACCGGTAGTCTTGCGCTCCTGGAGGTCGCGGTGCGCCGCAGCGGCATCTTCCAGTGGATAAGATGCCGTGACGTTGAAGCTCAGATCGCCGTCGATAACAGCTTGGACGACCGCCTGGGCACGCATTTGGAACTCGCCTTCTTGGGCTGTCCATGCGCCGATGGAAGGCCGAGTGAGGAAGATAGACCCATGCTTGTTTAGCAGCTGCGGGTCGATAGGCTCAACTGGGCCAGAGGCGGCGCCGAATAGCGCGACGGTGCCACGGGGGCGTACTGCTTCGAGTGACTCGTGGAAGGTAGCCTTGCCGACGCCGTCGTAAACCACGTCAACACCCCTATCACCGTTGTAGCGACGGACCTGCTCGGCGAGTGCGTCGCCATAGCGAAATACCTTATCCGCACCGGCTGCGTAGGAGAGTTCCTCCTTTTCGTCCGTGGAGACCACCGTATAGACGGTAGCGCCGAGCGACGATGCCATTTGGGTGAGGATCTGGCCTACACCGCCGGCGCCGGCAGTAATCAGGCAGGAAGCGCCTTCACCCAGTTGATAAACGCCATGCGCCAAATAGTGTGCGGTAATGCCCTGCAACAACATTGAGGCAGCGACTTCTGGCTGGAAATCATCTGGGACCGCCACTAGTCCCTCGCGTGGGACGCAGACCTGTTCGGCGTAGGAGCCAAAAGCCTGGTTCCAGGCCACCATTGTGCCCTCGGCAATTTCCCCCTTGGGGTCGTGGACAACGCGCCCGGTGCCTTCGAATCCGGGAATGAACGGGGTGGCCGCGTTATAGATGCCCTCACGATAATAGGTATCGATGTAGTTGACGCCAGCCATGATGACATCCACCAAAACTTCGTTGTCATTAGGGGTGGGGGCGGGAACTTCGGTATAGCGAAGTACTTCTGGTCCGCCGGTTTCTGTGACCTGAATTGCGTGCATATAGCCAGGCTAGCGCAAAAAGCCGACCGAGTGCAGTACCTCGGCCGGCCGTAAGCATTATGGGTTAAGCAGTCGCTTGCTCTTGTTCAAGAGAGGTTTGGCGCGCCGCGTACTTCTCATCGCCGCTGGGAGAGCCGGTGATGAGATCCGCGGTGCCGTCGGTGCGGCGTACACCGTGTGCCCATAGCAGGGCGGTATACGCGGTGACGAAGGAGGAGAGGCCAATATGGAAGGGGACAGTCCAGCGCGGAATGCTCATGTAGAACTGGTAAACGCCTACTGCCCACTGAATGAGGATGCATACAACGAGGACCCAGCCAGCCTTCTTAGCGTCTTGAGGTGCGCGGTTCTTGTAAAGCAGGAAGACGGTAATAACCGTAAGCGTCAGGTAGACGTACATGCACATGGCGTGGGTGACGGCCATGGCTTCGGTATCTACCTGCAGGCGGCCTTCCATTCCCACCCCGGAATCGCCAGAGTGAACGCCCGAACCGGTAACCATCGTGCCAGTGATGAGCACAATGCTCAGGGCAACGGTAGCGACCGCTGCAAGGAGGCGAATCGCTTGAGGGAAGCGAGCGCGTGGCGTTCCGTCATCTGGTTCCACAATGCGGGAATAAAGCATTGCCGCCAGCCATACCAAGAGCATGGAAGGCAGGAAGTGCAGAGCCACGGACCACCACCGGAGGTCTAGGTGGACAGAGATACCGCCGATGATCGCCTGCAGTACGATGCCAGCGACGTTGAGCCATGCGTACACCTTGAGCTCTGCGCGGCGACGCGCCATGCGCATGGCAATGACGGCGGCGACAGCCGCTGCGGTCACGACGAAAGTAAGCAGGCGGTTACCAAACTCGATGGCCTGGTGGAGAGCAGGCGCAGCGCCTTCCATAGGGACTAGGGAGCCTGGTTGGCATTCCGGCCAGGTGGGACAACCCAATCCCGAGCCGGTCACGCGGACAATGGAACCAGACACGGTGATGCCACCCTGGCACAAGAGGAGGATGAGCGCGATGAGGCGCTGCTGTTGCAGTGTAGGGGCGGCTTCCTTAAAGAAGCGCTTGATCTTCGTCCAGTAATTCACGCATTGCATCCTACTAGTCGGGAGATTTTGGGCATAAAAATTCCTCTCGTTTCGAAAGGAACCGGACAAAAGTCACATTTAGCCATCGAAGCGGAACCAACGGACCGCAGCGAACGACGCCACCGCTAGCCACGCCAACAAGGATAGGAGCTCGAGGCCGGGAAAGGTGGAATTAGAGGCGTCGGTAAGCGCGCCTGCTAGGGCGACGGTCGGCACCGCGTTGAGGATGCCATTATCGCCCAGCCCCTGGGAGTAGAGGGTCCATCCGACTACGCCGAGGAGCAGAAACCAGATGAGATTGGCCAGTGCGAGTACCACCTCAGAGCTGAGGGTGCCGCCGAGCAGCAGCCCCATGGCGGTAAAAGCCGCAACGCCAAAAAATAGCGAAAGGATCATGAGCAGCACCCCGCCCAGGCTGATGCGGAGGCCCAGAATATAGGCCGCTATACCCAAGACAAGGATTTGGAATACCACCATGGTGAGTACGCCGAGGATCTTGCCGCCAATAATGGCCCAAGCCGGCACACCGGACGCACCAGTGCGTTTAAGGGCCCCGTAGCGCCGGTCAAAGGCAAGCGAAATGGCCTGACCGGTAAAGCCTGCGGAGGTGGCAGCTACTGCAAGCACCATGGGAAATACCTCGTGCAAGCCATGTCCGGTGAGCGACTCCAGGTGGGCCGCGCCAATGAGCAGGGCCAGCGGTATGATGACGCTCAGCAATTGCTGCTCGCCGTGGCGCAGCATGAGTTTTGCTTCCATCTTTCCTTGCGCGAGCAACATGGCGCCGGCGCTGGCCCGTTTGGGGGCCGGGGTAAAGGTTCCAGTGTTAAAGGTAGTGCTCATGTGGTGGCTTCTTTCCGCAACGCAGTTGATTGAATTCGATCCTGGCGCAGGGCCCAGCTAGCTGCGCAAATGGCGGCCGGTAAGGTCAAGGAAGACCTCCTCCAAGTTGCGGTGAGCCGCGTCTAGGCGCCGCAGCAGGACTCCCTGGCGGGCAAGCTCGGCGGTAAGCGTAGCGATGGTCTCGGGCGTGCCGGCCTGGGTTAAGCGGTAATGCAGCGGCCGGGATTTGGTCGCTCGAATTCCGGCCTTAGCCAAAGCCTCCACGTCAACGTCGATATCGGTGCTGAAACTAAGCCCTGCCGAGTCCGACTGAGCGGTAAGTTCCGCGGGGGTGCCGTGGGCTACGAGTTCGCCATGATCCATGATGGCCACTCGGTCCGCTAGTGACTCCGCCTCATCCATGAGGTGGGTGGTAAGAACAATGGTGACGCCATCGCGCCTTAGGGCTCGAACCAAGTCCCAGACGGCCAGACGGGATTGTGCATCCATCCCGGCGGTGGGCTCATCGAGGAAAACTAGCTCGGGCCGACCGATGATTGCTAGGGCGAGGGAAAGGCGTTGCTGTTGCCCGCCGGAGAGCCTGCGATAGGGAGTGCGGGCTACTCCTTCCAGCCCGAGCGTTTCCAGTAGCCAGTGCGGGGAGAGGGGATGGGCGCTGTAGCTAGCAGAAAGTTCTAGAATCTCCAGAACGCGAATGCCGGAGTAGGAACCACCACCCTGCAACATGATGCCGACCTTTTCGCGCACCTTGTCCGGTGCGGAACTCGGGTCTATTCCCAGAACATAGATAGTGCCGCTGGTGGGTTGGATAAAACCCTCCGACATTTCGATCGTCGTGGACTTTCCAGCGCCATTGGGGCCAAGGAGGCAAAAGATCTCACCTGCGGCAACGCTAAGGCTCAGACCATTAACGGCGGTGGTGGAGCCATACTTTTTCACCACGCTGTCCAAGGTGAGGGCTGGGCGATCGGCTGAAATGGAATTCACGTGGGATTAGTTTAGGACACGGATTCCGCTGCGCCGCACTGCAACCCACCACAGGGTGGCGATGACGGCGAAAGTGCAGGCTGCCGACACGTAGATGACGATGATGGTGCTGGGCGGCAACCCGAGGCCGCGTGGCAGCACAAAGAAGCTCATAGCTGCCGAATAAGCCACAACGCAGAAACGGAAGATAAGCCGGTTGGCCCATGCGGCCAAAGGTAATACGGCCCACAAGATGTACCACGGATGGACCACGGGAAAGAAGATAACCAGCACTAAGGAGGCGGTGCCGAGTCCTCCCACCGGGTGGATGCGGCCGCGCAACGTTGCAAAGAGCATGCGGGCCATGAAAGCTACTGCCACCAGCACGCCAAAGGTGCGGGTTACGGTGAGAATAGCTTCAGTGTGGTCACCTAGGCCCAGCAGCATTCCGATAAAGCCGGTCCCCACGCCTACGGCGGTGGAGGTAGAAAGCCACGAGCGAATGGAGGCCGCCCCGCCTTGTCCTGTGATCCACCCCAGGCCAATGCCGGTTAAGGCGCTAATAAGGGCAATGGTTGCAATTAAAATAACTAGCTGCAGAGCAATGGCGTAGGCCAAGGCCTTCCAGCGTGATGCACGCTCCTTGTCTATCAGGTGGCGGGCATATGCCATCCCTACAAAGCCCAACCCGATAAAGCCGGTAACCTTGACCATTCCGGCGCAGGACAGGAAAAATCCAGAAGCAATGAGTGCTAGGTAGGCGCTGCGCGTGGACTTTTCTAGCTTGTCGACGCCCCGCAGGCCCAGCTCCATACCTACCAAGAGCAGGCCTAGCATGATGGACTCATTATGGATTCCGCCCACCAGGTGCAAGATAGTCAGTGGGTTGAGAATGCCGAGCCATAGGGCAGATTCTGGAGATACCCGGCAGCGCCGCGCGATACAGCTGATTGCCCACCCAGCAACCATGATGCCGGCGATGGATAAGAGCCGGTGGGCGATTACTCCCAAGAGGATGGAATTTGAGGTAACTGCGCTCACCACTCCAGCGAGCCCGAGCGCTACGGGGCCATAGGGAGAAGGGGAGTTGGCCCAGATAAACGGTACGGATCGGGCGAGCTCATCGCCCGCGCCAAGCAATTGCACCGGTCCTGCAGAATACGGATCCATGCCCTGCATCACGATGGAACCGTTGGCCAAGTAGGAGTAGATGTCTTGGGTGAAGAGCGGGGCGGTAAAAATCAGCGGGATGACCCAACCGGCCCACGTGCGCCACAGCTGGTGTGTGGTCACGAGGCGGCGGGCGCGCGCAGGGGTGAGGGCACCTTCCTGGGGTTGGCGCAGCGGAGTGCCCACAAAAGGGGCAAGGAACACCCAGGCGGCCACCAACAGACCTACTCCCACCATGACTATGGCAGAAGAGGTCTGCAGCATGCGGGACATGAGGGAGCCGAAGGGCACGTTGTCATAAGGATTTCCCACTACTGGGAGGGCGCCGGCGCCCAACGCGCCGAAGGCGATAAGCAGGGATCCCACTGTGCCTACCCAGCGCAGGATAAAAAATGTCCGCCATTGTGCGGTGGTGGTGCGTTTTAGGCCATCTTCTTTGGCGGGGACAAAATCAAAACGAGAATCAGGTTCTGCGGCTCCGGTGTCCTCGGCGTGTAGCCGCGCAGACCGGGAACCGGCGGTGCCCAGCTGCGGCAGCTCGGCCTTGACGCCGGAAAGAAAGCCGCGGAGTTTGCCTGTCATGGGATAAGACCTTACGCGAATCCTCCGCACCAACCCCAGCAGGCCCGCCTTTTTGACGCGCTCAGCACCGCCAGTTGTGGCGATGAGGGGAGTTAGCCACCCCCGTGCCACGCCGAAGAATGGCCAATGGTGGCATTCCGGAATGAATTAAGGAACACTAGTGTTGTCTAATAAAGGAGGCGCAGTTGGACTGCGGCGCGACTCTCGGTATTACGGGAGCCGGCTGCAGGGCGGCTGTAAGTGAGCGAAGCACGAAGGGAGGTCCCGGCATGAGCACACCTCAGCGCGTAGAAACTACTCATAAGGCGGCTAAGGAATCCCGCACTACGGATGGCGATACCCGCCGGCAAGTGATGCTGTTGCTGCTGAAGGACGGGCCCGTTACCGCTTCCCACTTGGGTGAACGCCTTGGCCTTTCTGCTGCCGGAATCCGCCGGCACTTAGACAATTTGGTGGAAGAGGAACTGACGGAGGTTGTGCGCCGCCGCCCAGTTACCCGCGGTGCAGCGGGTAGCGGCTCAGGGCGCGGGCGACCAGCCAAACACTTTCGCCTCACCGATCGTGGCCGAGCGCAATTCGGCCACGCCTACGATGATTTGGCCTCTGATGCCTTGACGGCGCTTCGCGACGTCGGCGGGTCTGAGGCTGTTAAGCGCTTTGCCAAGGTTCGCTTCGAGCGACTCGTTGCAGATGTGCGTCCCCTCGTAGAAGAGGGCGAATCTGTAGAGGATGTTGCCCGCAAGCTGGCCGAGGTCTTGGACGAGCACGGTTACGCCGCCACGGTGGACCGCGCTGGTCAGGGAGTGCAAATCTGTCAGCACCATTGTCCGGTCTCCCATGTGGCGGCCGAGCATCCGGAGCTGTGTGAGGCGGAACAAGAAGTCTTTTCTGCTCTATTAGGCAAACACGTACAGCCTTTGGCCTCCATCGCCGGCGGTCATGGGATCTGTACCACGAACATCCCCTTGACACCCGTTAATACAAATACTGAAAGGAGCGAGTCATGACCCAGGCACAATCGGCGCCCGAGAACAAGATGACCGATGATGAAATTATTGATTCCATTGGTGCATATGAGTACGGCTGGCACGACTCGGACGCGGCTGGTGCTTCTGCTCGCCGCGGCTTGAACGAAGATGTAGTACGCGATATTTCCGCCAAGAAGGGCGAGCCGGAATGGATGCTTAACCAGCGCCTGAAGGCACTCAACATCTTTGATAAGAAGCCCGTTCCCACCTGGGGTGCGGATCTGTCTGGCATCGACTTCGACCAGATTAAGTACTACGTGAAGTCCACTGAGGAGCAGGCCCAGACCTGGGAGGAACTCCCTGACGATATCAAGGCCACCTACGATAAGTTGGGCATTCCAGAGGCCGAAAAGCAGCGCCTCGTTGCCGGCGTGGCAGCCCAGTACGAGTCCGAGGTTGTTTACCACCAGATCCGTGAGGACCTGGAAAGCCAGGGCGTCATCTTCGTCGATACTGATACCGCACTGCGTGACTACCCTGAACTTTTCAAGGAGTACTTCGGCACCGTTATCCCAGCCGGTGACAATAAGTTCTCCGCGCTGAACTCCGCAGTGTGGTCCGGTGGTTCCTTTATCTACGTGCCCAAGGGCGTGCATGTAGATATTCCGCTGCAGGCTTACTTCCGCATCAACACGGAAAACATGGGCCAGTTCGAGCGCACCCTCATCATCGTCGACGAGGACGCTTATGTTCACTACGTCGAGGGCTGTACCGCTCCTATCTACAAGTCTGATTCCCTGCACTCCGCGGTAGTGGAGATCATCGTGAAGAAGGGCGGCCGCTGCCGCTACACCACCATTCAGAACTGGTCCAGCAACGTCTACAACTTGGTGACCAAGCGCACCAAGGTAGAAGAAGGCGGCACCATGGAATGGGTCGACGGCAACATTGGCTCCAAGGTGACCATGAAGTACCCGGCCGTATGGATGACCGGTCCTTACGCCAAGGGTGAGGTTCTCTCCGTTGCCTTTGCTGGTGAGAATCAGTTCCAGGACACGGGCGCCAAGATGACTCACATGGCTCCGCACACCTCTTCCAATATCGTGTCTAAGTCGGTTGCCCGTGCCGGCGGCCGCGCCGCGTACCGCGGCTTGGTGCAGGTTAATCAAAACGCGCACCATTCCACCTCGAACGTCGAGTGCGATGCGTTGCTGGTGGACAATATTTCGCGTTCGGACACATACCCGTATAACGACATCCGCAATGACCACGTCACGCTGGGCCATGAGGCAACCGTTTCCCAGGTTTCTGAGGAGCAGCTGTTCTACCTGATGTCCCGCGGTATTGCGGAAGAAGAAGCAATGGCGATGATCGTGCGTGGCTTCGTTGAGCCGATTGCTAAGGAGCTGCCGATGGAGTACGCCCTCGAGCTCAACCGCCTCATCGAACTGCAAATGGAAGGATCGGTCGGCTAAAGAAAATGGTCGCTTCGAACGAATTCAATCCGGATAAGATCACCAAGGGTGATGTCTTTACCTCCACCAACGTGGAGGACTTCCCGGTGCCGCACGGCCGCGATGAAGTGTGGCGCTTTGTCTCCCTGCGCAAGCTCCGTGGACTGCACAATGGCGAGTTCGCTGAGGCAGTGGCACAGGATGTCACCGTGAGCGAACATCCAGGCGTAAGCTCCGAGACCGTCGCTCGCGATGACGAGCGCTTGGGCCGCGTTGGTACCCCGTCTGACCGCGTTGCGGCACAGGCGTGGACTTCTATGCCTGAAGGCCAGGTTGTCACCATTGACGCTGAGGCTCAGGTGGAAGAGCCCGTTGTCATTACCTACACCGGCAAGGGCGAGGGCGTAACTTCCTTTGGCGCCACCTCCATCGAGGTAGGCCACCACGCGGAAGCCACCGTCATCCTGAAGTACGTCGGCTCTGGCACCCACGCAGATAACGTCGAGTTCATCGTGGGCGATGGCGCTCACCTGACCGTCGTTGTTGACGTTGATTGGGAAGACGATGCCGTACACCTGTCTAACCACGTAGCACAGCTCGGCCGCGATTCCGTGCTGCGCCACAACTCCGCTATCTTTGGCGGCGAGGTGGTACGCATCGTGCCTCGCGTGAACTTCACCGAGCAGGGCGGCGACGCAGAGTTGCTGGGCGTCTACTTCGCTGATGAAGGCCAGTACTTTGAAAACCGCATGTTGGTGGATCACTCCGTCCCTAATTGCCGCTCCCACGTCCTATACAAGGGCGCACTGCAGGGCACCAAGGACAATGAGGCCCGCACCTGCTGGGTGGGCGATGTCCTTATCCGCTCCAATGCACAGGGCACCGATACCTACGAGACCAACAACAACCTGATTCTGACTGAGGGCGCTCGCGCAGACGCAATCCCTAACTTGGAGATTGAGACCGGCGAAATTACCGGTGCAGGCCACGCGGCCACCGTCGGTCGCTTCGATGACATCGAGTTGTTCTACCTGATGTCTCGCGGCATTCCAGAGGCTGAAGCCCGCCGCCTCATCATCCGTGGCTTCTTCAATGAGGTCATCCACCGCATCCCGGTGCAGTCCCTGTCCGAGGAATTGGAAAACCGCATTTCCGAAGAACTGGAAAAGATCTCCGCCTAAAGCTTTCATAGAAGGAAAACCACACACATTATGTCTACTCTGGAAATTAAGAACCTCCACGCCCAGGTGCTGCCGACGGAAGAAGGCGGCGAGCCGAAGGAAATCCTCAAGGGCGTTAACCTGACCATCAACTCCGGTGAGATCCACGCCATCATGGGTCCGAACGGTTCCGGCAAGTCCACCTTGTCTTACACCATCGCCGGCCACCCAAAGTATGAGGTCACCGAGGGCGAGGTGCTTCTCGACGGCGAAAATCTGCTGGAGATGCCCGTCGACGAGCGCGCTCGCGCCGGCCTCTTCTTGGCTATGCAGTACCCAACTGAGGTACCAGGCGTAAAGGTCTCTCAGTTCATGCGCTCTGCAGTTACCTCCATTCGCGGTGAAGCACCGAAGCTGCGTGAATGGAACAAGGAGCTTACCCAGGCCCGCGAGAATTTGAAGATTGATAAGTCCTTCATCTCCCGCTCCGTCAACGAAGGCTTCTCCGGCGGTGAGAAGAAGCGCCACGAAGTCATGCAGCTGGATATCCTGAAGCCGAAGTTCGCAGTTATGGACGAGACCGACTCCGGCCTGGACGTTGACGCTCTGCGCATCGTGTCTGAGGGCATCAATAGCTACCAGAAGGAAACCAATGGTGGCATCTTGATGATTACCCACTACAAGCGCATCCTGAACTATGTGAAGCCGGACTTTGTGCACGTCTTTGCAGACGGTCAAGTCATCAAGACCGGTGGCGCCGAATTAGCGGATCAGCTCGAGTCTGACGGCTACGACCAGTTCCTGAAGTAAGGACCGACCACGGGCCGGTCAACCGCGACTATCTAAAGAAGATTCATGACTGGATTTGATGTAAACGCAATTAGGGAGCAGTTCCCGATCCTCCAGCGCACTGTGCGCGGCGATAAGCCACTGGTGTATCTGGATTCGGGCGCTACTTCCCAGCGCCCGCTGCCGGTATGGAAGGCGGAGGAGGAGTTTGTGCTGCACACGAACGCTCCTGTCCACCGCGGTTCCTACCAGCTGGCGGAAGAGGCCGATGACGCCTACGAGTCCGCGCGACAAGCTATCGCCGCATTCGTGGGTGCGGACCGCGACGAAATCGCCTTTACCAAGAACGCCACCGAGGCCCTGAACGAAGTTGCCTATGTGCTGGGCGACGAGCGCGCGGGAGACCTCTACGTGGGCGAGGGCGATACCGTCGTGATCACCGAATTGGAGCACCACGCCAACTTGGTGCCGTGGCAGGAGCTCTGCGCTCGCACTGGCGCTACGTTGAAGTGGTATTCCATGACCGAAGACGGCCGTATCGATCTTGATTCGCTCGAGCTTGATGATTCCGTCAAGGTAGTTGCGTTTACTCACCAATCCAATGTCACGGGTGCCGTGGTGGACGTGGATGAACTGGTGCGCCGCGCCCGCGCGGTGGACGCCATGGTTGTCCTTGACGCCTGCCAGTCGGTGCCACATATGGCGGTGGATTTCCACGCCTTGGACGTGGATTTCGCGGCCTTTTCCGGCCATAAGATGTGCGGCCCCAGCGGCGTGGGTGTGCTGTACGGCAAGGATGAGCTGCTCAAGAAGCTTCCGCCCTTCCTGACCGGTGGCTCCATGATTGAGATCGTCAAGATGGAAGAGACCACCTTTGCCGAACCCCCGACGCGCTTTGAAGCGGGCACGCAGATGACCAGCCAGGTGGTTGGCCTTGGCGCAGCGGTGAAGTTCTTGGAAGAAGTGGGCATGGACAACATCCACGCCCACGAAAAGAAGCTCACCGAGCGCGCATTGCGCCAGCTCAAGGAAATCCCTGGTCTGCGCATCATCGGTCCAGAAACCACCGAAAATCGCGGTGGCGCCATTTCCTTCACTGTGGAAGGCGTTCACCCGCACGACTTGGGCCAGGTCCTCGATGACCACGGTGTGTCCATTCGCGTTGGTCACCACTGTGCGTGGCCACTGCACCGTGCCTGCGGCGCACAGTCCACCGCCCGCGCTAGTTTCTACCTTTATAACACCGAGGAAGAAGTAGATAAGCTGGTGGACGCAATCAAGGCTGCCCGCGAATTCTTTGGAGTTGCCTCATGAACCTAGATTCCATGTACCAGGACGTCATCCTGGATCACTATAAGAACCCCCAACACGCCGGCCTGAGGGAGCCATATCAGGCCGAGGTTCACCACGTGAACCCGTCCTGCGGCGATGAGCTCACCCTGCGTGTGCGCCTTTCGGACGACGGCAAGACCGTAGAGGACGTGTCCTATGACGCGGAAGGCTGCTCCATTTCGCAGGCTTCCACCTCGGTTATGGCTGAAGAGATCGTGGGGCTGCCGCTCGCGGAAGCCAATGAGAAGCTGGCCGAGTTCGAAAAGATGATTACCTCTCGTGGCCAAGAAGAGGGCGATGAAGACCTCATCGGTGACGGCGTCGCCTTTGCCGGTGTGTCCCAGTACCCAGCGCGCGTAAAGTGTGCGCTCCTCGGTTGGAAGGCCTTCCAGGCTGCATCCGCCGATGCACTAACTGAAGTGGAGAACTAGATGACCGAACCCGTAGATCCTTATCAGAACGAGAACTCTTCATTCTCCGGCAGCGGCGAGCGCCCAGAGCAGACTGAAGAGCAGATTTCTAAGGCCTTTGATGTCACCGAATTCATGCGTGATGTCATTGACCCCGAGCTCGGCATTAACGTCGTTGACCTGGGCCTTGTCTATGATCTTTGGTTTGAAGAGGACAATGGCAAGGAGATCGTCATGATCAATATGACGCTGACCTCGCCGGCGTGCCCGCTGACCGATGTCATTGCAGAGCAGGTCGAGGACATCGTCAAGGCCAATAAGCTGGCCGATGCTGTGCGCATCAACTGGGTATGGATGCCGCCATGGGGCCCGCAGATGATTACTGAGGAGGGCCGCGAGCAGCTTCAGGCCCTCGGCTTCGCGGTCTAAAATCGCGTATTAATCACACGCCCCCAGCAGCGCATTTCTCAGATTAGGGAAGTGGCTGTTGGGGGCGTTAGTGCGTCTTAGCGTTGGCCGCGTCAATTGCTAGACTATTTCTTCGTGATTGTAACCAATGATTTCGAAGTCAGGGTAGGAGCACGCACGCTTCTCGACGCCCCCGGGCAGCACCTCCGCGTGCAGCCCGGCGACCGCATTGGCCTCATCGGCCGTAACGGCGCGGGCAAGACGACGACCATGCGCATTTTGGCAGGGGAGACGGAGCCTTATGGTGGTTCTGTGACCCGCTCGGGCCCCATTGGTTATCTGCCCCAGGATTCCCGCGAGGGAAATATCGAGCAAACGGCGCGCGAGCGCGTTCTTTCCGCACGCGGCCTGGATGATCTCAAGCGCCGAATGGCCAAGCAACAAGAGCTCATGGAATCGGCCACGGACGATAAGTTCCGGGATAAGGCTATCCGTAAGTATTCCCGCTTGGAGGAGCAGTTCGAGTCGCTCGGCGGCTATGAAGCCGATTCCGAATGCGCGCAGATCTGCGATAATTTGGGCCTGCCACAGCGCGTCTTAGATCAGAAGCTCAAGACTCTCTCGGGCGGCCAGCGCCGCCGTGTGGAGCTGGCACAGATCCTCTTTGCGGCTACTGAAGGCTCCGGTAAATCCCAGACCACGCTGCTCCTGGATGAGCCGACTAACCACTTGGATGCGGACTCTATTACGTGGCTGCGCCAATTCCTGTCCAAGCACGAGGGCGGGCTCATTATGATTTCCCACGACGTCGAACTGCTAGAAGCCGTGTGCAACAAGGTGTGGTTCCTTGACGCGGTCCGCGGTGAGGCCGATGTGTACAACATGGGCTATAAGAAGTACCTCGATGCGCGTGCTACCGATGAAGCGCGGCGCCGCCGAGAGCGCGCCAATGCGGAAAAGAAGGCGTCTGCACTGCAAAAGCAGGCGGCCAAGCTCGGTGCCAAGGCAACCAAGGCCGCCGCGGCAAAGCAGATGCTCCACCGTGCTGAACGCATGATGAGCGAGCTCGATGAGGTCCGCGTGGCCGATAAGGTGGCCAATATCAAGTTCCCCGAGCCAGCGCCATGCGGCAAGACCCCCATGAATGCCAAGGGCCTGACCAAGATGTACGGCTCGCTGGAGGTTTTCGTGGGTGTAGACCTCGCCATCGACAAAGGTTCTAGGGTGGTTGTTCTCGGCTACAACGGTGCAGGTAAGACCACCCTGTTGAAATTGCTGGCCGGTGTGGAACGCACCGATGGTGAAGGTGGTATCGTCAGCGGCCACGGCCTGCGTATCGGCTACTTCGCGCAGGAGCATGACACCATCGACCCGGATAAGTCCGTGTGGCAAAACACCATCGATGCCTGTCCTGACGCGGATCAGCAGGAGTTGCGCAGCCTGCTTGGTGCCTTTATGTTTTCCGGCGAGAAGTTGGAGCAACCTGCGGGCACCCTCTCCGGCGGCGAGAAGACGCGCCTTGCACTGGCTGCCTTGGTCTCCAGTCGCGCGAATGTCCTGTTACTAGACGAGCCGACCAATAACTTGGACCCAATTTCGCGCGAGCAAGTGCTTGATGCACTAAAAACGTATACGGGCGCTGTGGTGCTGGTGACGCACGATCCAGGTGCGGTTAAGGCACTGGATCCGGAACGCGTGATCATCATGCCCGACGGTGATGAGGACCTGTGGTCCGATGACTATATGGAGATCGTGGAGCTAGCTTAGGGATTTATGAAGACACTGCTGGAGAGGATGCCCGCCTGGCGGGAGAAGTTTTGGCTCATCCCCGCCGTGGCGGTGGCCATAGCCGCGATCGGTGCGGAATTGCTCATTGCGGTGGGTAGCAATTTTGATGTGTCGGCCACGCCCTTTTATGACGGCAGTGCCGATAGCGCGCAAGGGATTTTAAGCGCGGTAGCAACCTCGTCCCTGTCCCTGGCCGGCACCGTCTTTTTCATCACGCTGACCGCGCTATCCGGTGTCGTCACGGTGATGGGACCACGCCTCCTGCACGAGTTTTTAAAGGATCGCTCCATTCAATCCACGTTGGCGATCTACCTGGCCACCTTTATTTTTGCGCTCTTGTCCCTGCGCGCGGTCCGTACCGGCGGCGGTGGGGAAGAAGAATACGTTCCTTCCCTCAATGTAGCCGTCACGGTTCTGCTGGCCATCGCCTGCGTTGTCTTCCTTATCTACTTCATCGTGCATATTGCGCAATCGATCAGCATGTCCCACGTGGTGCACGTCGTTGCCCAAGACGTGGAAGAGCACATGCGCCGGCTCATTCGCCGCGGCGAAGAGGAAGAGAAAGTAAAAGCGCCGGGGCCAGAGTTCTACACGAACGCGCAAAAGCGCCGCAGTAGTGAGACTGGCTATCTCAAATTCGTGGACTATGACGCTATCGCGCAGGCTGCAGCGCAAGAGGATTGCGCGGTGCACCTCGGCGTGGCGCCGGGAGACCTAGTGCTGGAAGGCGAGGTCATTGCCCACGGCGTGCCTCGGTTGCCGGAAGATATTGAGCGTCATATCGTGCTCACGCAGTACCGCGAAAATGCCTCTGCCCACGACCCTCGGTTTACTGCCCGGCACCTTGCAGAAATTGCTGCCCGCGCTTTGAGCACCGGAGTTAATGACCCTTTTACGGTAATTGATATCATTGACCGCTTCACCCAGATCCTCACCGTGATTGGGGATAAGCGGCTTCCGCAGGGCATTGTGCATGTCAACGGCGAGTTTCGGCTGGATTATCAGACCTTTAGCTATGCCGAAATCGTCGAGGCGATGTTTACACAGATTCGGCGCGACGCGGCCGATAATGCGGAGATTTACCTCAGCATGCTGGATAACCTCGCTAAGGTGGTTGCTCTTCTTCGCACAGCGGAACGCCGACGCGTGCTTGACGACGCCGCCCGGGCCATCTACTCCGATGCTCGTCGCCAGGTAGGCGGCGAGGTGGAGCTGCAACAGTTGGAGGATTCCTACCAGCACTTCCAGGCCAACCTAGCTGCGTGGGCGGAATCCGATAAGCCGGGCGAAGAGCACGCCGCGGAGTAGCCTGCGGCGCGGTTGTTGTTGGCGCTAGTTGCGGAATCCATGCACCGGCGCGGGGATGAAGCCACCGCGGTTAATGAACTGCGCATTGCCCACTTGATTGACCGGGATGACAGGGGCGTAGCCAAGAAGCCCGCCGAAGCTGACCTCGTCGCCTACCTGAGCGCCAGGTACCGGAATGACGCGTACTGCGGTGGTTTTATGGTTCATCACGCCAATGGCGGCCTCATCAGCGATCATGCCCGAGATCGTCGCGGCAGAGGTATCGCCCGGCAGCGCAATCATGTCGAAGCCAACCGAGCAAATAGCGGTCATGGCCTCCAGTTTGTCCATGGAAATGGAGCCGGACTTGACCGCATCGATCATGCCTTTGTCCTCGGAAACGGGGATGAAGGAACCTGACAACCCGCCCACGCGGGAACAAGCCATCATGCCGCCCTTCTTAACGGCGTCGTTAAGCAGAGTCAAGGCTGCAGTGGTGCCGTGGGTGCCTACCTGGTCTAGGCCCATGTGCTCCAAGATGTGCGCAACCGAATCGCCCAATTCGGCGGTGGGGGCAAGCGAAAGGTCGATGATGCCGAAAGGAACGCCCAGGCGCTCCGAGGCCATGTTGCCCACCAGCTGCCCGGCGCGAGTGATCTTGAACGCTGCCTTCTTCACCTCTTCTGCAACCTGGTCTAAGCTGGCTCCCTCCAGCGAGCCCAAGGCACGGTCGACCACACCCGGGCCAGAAACGCCCACGGAGACCACACAATCGGGTTCCTCAATGCCGTGGAAGGCACCGGCCATAAAGGGGTTATCTCCCACGGAGTTAGCAAAGACCACCAGCTTGGCGCACGCAATGGCGGAATTGTCCTTGGTCAGCTCGGCCGCTTCCTTGATGACCTCGCCCATTTTCTTCGCCGCATCCATGTTGATGCCCGCGCGGGAGCTGGCGATGTTTACGGAGGAACACACAACGTCCGTAGTAGCCAGCGCCTCCGGAATGGAGCTGATGAGCTTTTGCTCCGCGGTGGTAGCGCCTTTTTCTACCAAGGCGGAATAGCCGCCCACGAAGTTGACGCCAACCTCTTTTGCCGCCTTGTCCAGCGCCTTTGCTGCGTCAACGGGGTTTCCCTCTACGCCGGCCACCACTAACGAGATGGGGGTTACGGAGATTCGCTTATTCACAATGGGGATACCGAGCTCGCCCTCGATGCCTTCGCATACCTCGACGAGGCGCCCTGCCTGCTGGGTGACGCGGTCATAGATGGCCTGGCAGGTAGCCTCCATGGTGGAGCGGGTGCATCCGAGGAGCGAGATGCCCATGGTCACGGTGCGGATATCGAGACGATAGTTCTCAATCATCTCGATGGTGTCCAAGATATTGGTGGTATTAAAACGCGTACTCATTCTAAATCTCGTTCATGGCGGTGAAGAGGTCTTCGGACTGAATGCGGATGGACTGGTGCTTTTCTTC
The DNA here is from genome assembly GCF_022347395.1 of Corynebacterium sp. ACRPF. Lineage (NCBI taxonomy): Bacteria > Bacillati > Actinomycetota > Actinomycetes > Mycobacteriales > Corynebacteriaceae > Corynebacterium > Corynebacterium sp. ACRPF. The sequence continues at coordinate 16,973 of NZ_JAKRNB010000003.1, read as the reverse complement.
CGCAACGGGGCGCATGCGCTCCTTAATGGTCTGGATGGAGACCTTGTCCGCATCGAATTCGACGCGCAGGATCATGGTGAAGTATCCGCCCATGAGCGTCTGGGAGACGTCGATGACGTTGATATCGAGTTCTGCAAGGGTAGTGGTCACCGCGGCGATGATGCCGGTGCTATCGGCACCGGTGACGGTCATAATGGCATACATGCATGCAATTCTATCTGCTTGCCGGGCGCGCCGCGGTGGTTTGTGCGTGCCGGAGTAAGGAGGCCGTCTGCACGCCGACCGCGCCGTTGTTACGGTGGGGAGGTATGACTGATAAGAAGAAGTTTCTGTACATCGGTGGACACGGCAAGGTCGGGCTGCTGACCGCACCTAAGCTGGTTGAGGCCGGTCATGAGGTCCACTCCCTCATCCGCAATCCGGAGCAAAAGGCCGAGATTGAAAAGCTCGGCGCGACCCCGGTTATGGCGGATATTACTGAACAAACCGTGGATCAGTGGGCAGAGCTTTTCGCCGCTTATGACGCTGTAGTCTGGGGCGCCGGCAATGGCGGCCGCGGTGGGGCAGACCTCACTTGGGCCGTCGACCGCGACGGCGCCCTCGCTACCCTCGACGCGATGGACCAGTTACAGCAGGAGGGCAAGAATGTACCTGCCTATGTGATGATCTCCTACGTCGGCTCCCAGGTAGCAACCACGGATCCTGCCGATGAGAAGTGGTATTCCTACGTGGAGTCCAAGAAGGAAGTAGACAACCGCCTTGTACAGGCCAGCTACCCGCACCTCATCCTCAAGCCAGCGATGCTGACCGAGGAACCAGCCAAGGGCCTGGAAATGATTGAGGATAAGATGCTGAAGGAGTCTATGACTTCTTCCCGCGAGCTGGTTGCGGACGTCATCGTCGAGGCCCTTGGCCGCGAAAACCTGCCGGAATCCCCGCTTGCCTTCGTTGATGGCGACAATCCAGTGAGCTCTATCAAGTAAGGCGCTAAACTGGCTGGCATTATGACTGCTAAGCCACCAGCCGTACTTATTGATTGCGATCCCGGTATCGATGATTGCCTCGCCCTCATGTACTTGGCGGGTCTGCATCATGCCGGTGAGATCGAGCTGGTGGGCGTTACCACCACGGCCGGCAACGTCGAGGTCCACCAGACCGCGGCTAATGCCCGCTGGATTTTGGACCTTTGCTCGCTTGCCGACGTCCCCGTAGCCCCCGGCGTACCCCAACCCCTCAAGGTGGATCTCACCACCACCCCTGAGACCCATGGCCCGACAGGGCTGGGCTATGCACATGCCCCCGCTGCCGCCGCCAAGCTGCAACAGCGCGATTGGCAGCAGGTATGGGAAGAAGCATTAGCCACCCACGACGATCTGCAGCTGATCGTTTCCGGACCAGTCACCAACCTTGCCGCTTTCGAAGCAACCCATAGCGAGGCTGCCGCGCGCTTCGGTGCCATCACAATCATGGGCGGCGCGGTCAATTACCGCGGAAACACCACGCCAACTGCCGAGTGGAACTTTTGGGTGGATCCACACGCCGCCGCCCAACATTTTCATTCAACCGCCCCACGCGTTCTCACCACGCTATGTTCCCTCGAAGTAACGGAACAGTTTCTCATCACCCCGCAGCGCCTAGACGAGGCCCTAGAAATGTTGGGGGAGCACCCCACGGCACAAATCCTGCCGGACGTGCTGCGTTTTTATTTTGAATTCCACCAGGCACAAGGGGAGGGATATCAAGCCCAGATCCACGACCTCTTGACCTGCATGATTGCCCTGGGGCGCATCCCTTATGAAGCGACAGAAACCACCGTGGACGTTGAAGCGGAATCGTCACTGTTGCGGGGCACGTGCGTTGCAGATTTGCGCAACCATTGGGGCCGCGCCCACAACGCGCGGCTGGTAACAGGCGCAGATATAGAGGCCGCACACCACGAATGCGCGCGGGGATTCACGCTATTGGCTTCGCATTAGTAGCTTTTAACACGCAGAGCCTCTACTATTATCCGCGGCGCACGTGCCGTGCAAGCTCGCTTTCCGAGGTGACATAGGAACGCAGCACCATCCGCGGTCGTCGTTTATTTTGCCCATTTTTCGGTATATGGATTTGGACTTTTACTGTGTCACAGCTTTCTCTCACCCCCGCCCGCAAGGCTATGGTCATCGCGGGTGCTCTCATTGTCGCCGCAACCTGGATTTATCTGGTTCTTCTGCGTCCTACTGATTGGGAATCCGTTGCCGGCTCGACAGAGGCGCTTATTACCCTCGCCGGCTACCTCGTTGGCGCCGCGCTCCTTCTAGCCGGCACCGTTCCGGCGCTACCGGCGCGAACCATCGCCATCATCCCGGTAGCGCTAGTGCTCAATATTGTTGTCGGCGAAATCATCGGTTCTATCGGCGTTCCGCTGTATATCGACTCCGTGGGAACGATCCTGGTAGCCGCGCTCGCGGGCCCCATCGCCGGATTGGCTACTGGTACCTTGTCCTCCGTCGTATGGGGACTGTTGAACCCCGCCGCTTTGCCCTTCGCCGCCGTGTCCGCGGCCACGGGGTTCCTCTCTGGACTGGTAATCAAGAAGGGTGCTTTCACTAAGGTGTGGTGGGTCATTCTCAGCGGCGCCATCATCGGCATCATTTCCGGCATGCTCGCCGCACCAGTGGCGGCCTTTGTTTATGGCGGTACCGCAGGTCTTGGTACGGGCGCGGTTGTTTCGCTGTTCCGAGAGCTGGGCAATTCCCTCATCGCCTCGGTTACGCTGCAGTCCTTTATTTCGGATCCCCTGGATAAGGCATTGGTCTTCCTCATTGTCTGGGCAGCGGTCAAGGCACTGCCGCAGCGCACCCGAGAATCCCTCCAGCCACGTTAATGCAGGGCCTTCATCCCGCCACCGTTGTCACCATCGCGGCCTGCGGCTGGGTCCTTACTTTGGCGCTGAATACCCCGGTGGCGTCGGCAAGCGTAGTGCTTATCGCCCTAGCCTGCGGTACTGCCGCTACCCGCAACGCTTCCGTGATTTTGACAACTGTGGCGTTAAGCGCCCCAGCGGCCCTTTCCATGCTGGTCATTCACGCCCCCTACGGTGATGACCCAGTGCTGCCGCTGGTAACAAGCGACGGCCTGGTGCTCGCCGCCACCCTCACCCTGCGGTTCTGCGCCCTCATGGCCTGCTTCATCGCGGCCATGGCAGTGCTGCGCATTGCTGATATCGCCAAGTGGCTGCAAGTTTCGCGCGCTGGCCACAAGGTCGCGTATATCGTTGGAGCCTCCCTACAAACCCTGCCCCAAGGTGCGCACGCATGGCGTTGCGTCCGCGAAGCCAACCAGCTCGCAGGCATCACCGTGACTTGGCGCAATACCATCTCGCGCGTCATTATTCCCGTTATCGCTCGCCTCCTTACCCAAGGAACCCAACGTGGCCAGGCCCTCGCCGCCGTCGGATTCGACCAGGAAGGGCAACGCAGCCTATTGCGCCCCGTTTCCGATTCCATGGCCTCCCGCGTCGTACGCTTCCTCATTCCGCTAGTAACCCTTGCGGTGGTGATTGCTACATGGATCTAGCCCGCATTAAGCCCACCCCTGGGGCCATTTATCAAGTACTCGTCGAGCCTGACACAGCCGTCGAAGACGTTGCCGTGGAACTAGCCGAGCACCTATCTACCGAAGCCATCATCGGTACGGATGCCTCAGCACAGATTAGCTTCCTGCGGGAAACCTGTATCGAAGAAGTAGTTTTAGGCGTCGAAAATGCCGGCGTTCCTGCCCCTGAAATGCAGCGGCGCGGGGAGCGAATGCTTCGCGCCGTGGGCCTGTCTGACTACCGCGAACACGATCCAACACAGCTATCCGGTGGCCAAACACGCAGGCTTGCGGCTGCCTGTGTCGCCATTCGCGATCCGGAAGTCATGATTGTGTGCGAGCCTGCAGCCGGGCTTGATGCTGACTCGCGCACGCAAGTGGTTCGCCTCTTGCAGGAATTGCCGGAAACCTGCGTCATTTCTATATCCAGTGCTTCCTGGCAAGAATTGGGTGGGCACATCATTGGAACAGACCCACTCGTAGCGGCCGTAGACTTACCGCGGGTTTCTGCAAGCCCCCGGACAGGGAGTATCGGTCCGCTAACAGCACGCAGGGGTGCAGCAAAGAAGAAATGGTGGCACTTTTCTCAGCCCCGTGGCACTTCCTTCAGCGTCGGACCGGTAGAAATCCCTATCGCGAAATCTGCGGTTACGTGGCTGCGAGGCGATAATGGCAGTGGCAAGACCACGCTCCTGCGCGCTGCTGCTGGGCTCGATGGCGCCGGAGCTGTCCCGAATCCACCCGCTCTTGCCTTGCAATCGCCGTTTGATCAGGCGGTATTTCCAACGGTGGAGGAATTCGTCCCCAACGACACCTTGCGCAACCTGCTGGGACTAAATCCGGCAGATCATCCTCTCGACCTATCATCGTCTCGCCTGCGGCTTGCGCAGATTGCCCACGTGATCGGGCAGCAGCGACCGGTGGTTCTGCTCGACGAACCAGACACCTTGCTTTCAGCTGCTGACCGCTGGCTCATGCACCAACTTATCCACCACGCACTGCAGTCCGGCAGCGCCCTCGCAGTTACCTGCCACGATCCTAAGTTTGTGGCTGAAATAGAAACCTATGCTGAAGTAACGGAAAAGACACTGCCGGCGCAGCATCTATAAGCACATACAAAATTGCTCCCGGCTGTTTCCAACATCAGTTAAGACGCTGCCGGGAGCAAAAGTAGTTGTATGGGGTTACTGTGGGCTCGCCTGAGCACCGCGGATGGATTGCTCTACTAAGTCAAGAACATTCTCCAGCTCCGCTGTATCGCCCAAGGCAAGTCGATTAATGAATCCGTCCATAAATACCTCAAGATAGATGGCTAAGGTATCGATTCCTACATCATCTCGTAGGCGACCCTTATCCGCATTAGATGCCAATCGTGCGCGAACGGCTTCATCACGAACCGATTGATTTTCTTTCCACCGAGCGGCGAACGAGGGGTCCGTGCGTAGCAGGGAGGTGATTTCCAAGCGAGTGGCCAGCCAATCGTGGCGCTCAGGATGTTGGAGCATTTCCCGCATGACTTCTACCAAGCCATTTTGAGCCACGACTTCGGCTTGACGAGCGGCATCTTCTTGCGCCAAGGCAAGAAATAGTGACTCTTTGTCACCGAAGTGGTGAAAAATTGCGCCACGTGACTTACCCGTCGCTTGCTCGAGTAGCCGAACAGTTGCTCCCTCGTACCCGTGCTCTGCAAAGCAGCGGCGGGCACCTACGAGAATGTCGTGCCGGCGGCGGCTAAGTTCAGATTCGCTCACGATGGGCATAGTAGGGAACTCTCCTTAATGGGGGATATCTAAAGATTGTTTAATCAGTAATTTTAAATAAGAAATAAAGTCGACGTGACGAAACGCGGGGCCGCATTGCCCTTCCTGAGAGAGGGCGGTGCAACCCCGCGTTGTCGACTGAACTTAGTCCTTTAACCCATCGGTTGGGCTAAAGGACTGCGCGAAGACGCTTAGTTCTTGACCATCTGACGCAGAACGTACTGCAAGATGCCGCCGTGGCGGAAGTAGTCAGCCTCACCCGGGGTGTCGATGCGGACGTCAGCATCGAACTCCACGGCCTCGCCGGATTCCTTGGTAGCGGTTACGTGGACGGTCTTCGGGATGGAGCCATCGTTGAAGGCGGAGATGCCCTCGATGTCGAAGGTCTCCGTACCATCCAGGCCCAAGGACTCGTGGGACTCGCCCTGCGGGAACTGCAGTGGGATAACGCCCATGCCAATCAGGTTGGAACGGTGGATACGCTCGAAGGACTCAGTGATAACAGCCTTCACACCAAGCAGGTTGGTGCCCTTAGCTGCCCAGTCGCGGGAAGAGCCAGTACCGTACTCCTTACCAGCAATGACAACGAGCGGAATGCCGGCTTCCTTATAGTTCTGGCAAGCATCGAAGATGAAGGCCTGCGGGCCGCCTTCCTGGGTGAAGTCACGGGTGTAGCCACCGGTGACGTCGACCAGCTGGTTGGCCAGGCGAATATTTGCGAAGGTACCGCGCATCATAACCTCGTGGTTACCGCGACGGGAGCCCAGGGAATTGTAGTCCTGGCGGGCAACGCCGTTTTCATCGAGGTACTGCGCAGCCGGAGTGCCCGGCTTAATAGCGGAAGCAGGGGAGATGTGGTCAGTGGTGACGGAATCGCCCAGCTTTGCCAGCACGCGTGCGCCCTTGATGTCTTCAACCGGGTTCGGCTCGGTAGGCATGCCGTCGAAGTAAGGAGCCTTGCGGATGTAGGTGGAATCCTCATCCCACTTGAAGGTCTCGCCCTCCGGCACGTCCAGGTTGCGCCAGGCATCGTCGCCCTTGAATACGTCGGCGTAGTCAGCCTCGTACATCTCGCGAGAGATAGCGGACTGGATGGTGTCCTCAATCTCCTGCGGGGATGGCCAAATGTCCTTCAGGAAGACATCGTTGCCTTCCTTATCCTGACCCAGCGGCTGTGCATCAAAGTCAAAGTCCATGGTGCCGGCGATGGCGTAGGCGATGACCATGATTGGAGAAGTCAAGTAGTTCATCTTGACATCCGGGGAGATACGACCCTCAAAGTTGCGGTTACCGGAAAGGACCGCGGTCGCAGCGAGGTCATTCTCGTTGATGGCTGCAGAAACCTCGTCCGGCAGTGGGCCGGAGTTACCAATACAGGTGGTGCAGCCGAAGCCGGAGAGGTAGAAGCCCATGGCTTCGAGGTCCTTCCACAGGTCTGCACGCTGGAAGTAGCCATCAACAACCTGGGAGCCAGGAGCACAGATGGTCTTAACCCATGGCTTGGACTGCAGACCCTTTTCTGCTGCCTTACGGGCGATAAGGCCTGCGCCCACCATGACGGATGGGTTAGAGGTGTTGGTACAGGAAGTTATGGAGGCAATGGCAACCATGCCGTGGTCCAAGGTGAACTCGCCACCGTTTTGGGACTCAACGGTAATTGGGTTGGAGTGACGGCCCTTCGCGCCAATAGCCGAGGACTCGCCGTGACCCTCACGAGCCTTGTTTAAGCCGCCGGTGACGTCCTCCATAGCTGGGGCGCCGCCTTCTGCGGACATGCGCTTTGCCTCGACAGAGGATTCGTCAACGCAAACCTCGTCGGTGGTGTAGTTAGCCAGATCCTTGCGGAACTGCTCCTTGGCCTCGGTCAGCAGGATGCGGTCCTGCGGGCGCTTCGGGCCGGCAATGGAAGGAACAACGGTGGACAGGTCCAGCTCGAGGTACTCGGAGTACTTTGCCTCTGGAGCGTCCTCCTCCAGCCACATTCCCTGTGCCTTGGCGTAGGCCTCGACGCGGTCGATCTGCTCCTGCGGGCGGCCGGTGAGCTCGAGGTACTTGGTGGTCTCCTCGTCAATCGGGAAGATCGCAGCGGTGGAACCGAACTCAGGGGACATGTTGCCGATGGTGGCGCGGTTTGCCAGCGGGACAGACTTAACACCGTTGCCATAGAACTCAACGAACTTCTGAACAACGCCGTGCTCGCGCAGCATCTCGGTGATGGTAAGAACGACGTCGGTTGCAGTAACGCCGGTGGGAATCTCACCGGTCAGCTTGAAGCCTACGACCTTCGGGATGAGCATGGATACCGGCTGGCCGAGCATGGCAGCCTCTGCTTCGATGCCGCCGACGCCCCAGCCCAGAATGCCCAGGCCGTTTTCCATGGTGGTGTGGGAGTCGGTGCCGATACAGGTATCCGGGTAAGCGAGGCCCTCGTTGTCGAATACAACGCGGGACAGGTACTCGATATTTACCTGGTGGACAATGCCGGTTCCCGGAGGAACTACGCGGAAATTGGAGAAGTTCTCAGCACCCCAGCGCAGGAACTGGTAGCGCTCTTCGTTGCGCTGGTACTCGATTTCAACGTTCTTTTCCAGCGCATCGGTAGAGCCGAAAGCCTCAACGATGACGGAGTGGTCAATGACCATTTCGGCCGGGTTGAGAGGGTTAACCTGATCTGGGGTACCACCCAGTGCGGAGACGGCCTCACGCATGGTGGCGAGGTCAACAACGCAAGGAACACCGGTAAAGTCCTGCATGAGGACGCGCGCTGGGGTGAACTGGATTTCGGTGTCCGGCTCTGCCTCCGGATCCCAGTTTGCCAAGGCGTTAATGTGATCCTTGGTTACGTTCTTGCCGTCCTCGTTACGCAGCAGGTTTTCTGCCAGCACCTTGAGGGAGTAAGGCAACTTCTCCAAGCCGGAGACGGTGTTGATGTCAAAGTAGTCATAAGACTTGCCGTTGACGTCAAGGGTCTTCTTGGCCTCGAAGGAGTTCAAGCTTTCAGTCACAGGGAGCTCCATTCCTTGTTAATAAACAGTGTGTTCTGTTTGGTACTCGCCGCCTTTCGTCACAGCGGGGCAGTGCTCAGCGTCAACGGTCACGAGTGTGACTCGACGCGACCATGGGGCCTGCTGTGTTGAAGGCGACAAAGAACGCGATGGTTCACCTAGATATTGTAGAGGCTAAAACCTTCGGTCGCTGCCATTGTAACAGTACAAGCGTTCTGTTTTCACCTTTTTGAGAAATTCGGCGAGTTGAGGGGATGGACGTCTGTGGCCCGCCCGTATCTTGGGGGAGAAGAAGTTTAGGAGCCCTATATATAAGGAAGAGATACACATGGTTCCCGCGGGCGTAGATGTAGCTGATTTGGCAGGCCAGCTGGAAGAGGACGGCGTGGCCTACACGTCCCCAACGCTCAGCCAAGATGCACAGCTCAACGCGGAGGTAGCTCAAGGCTTGCGAGACGGTGACGGAGTGGCCGTGGTTGATGTGGTGGCTGATCGTACACCTGATGTCCGTGACATTGCCCAAGAGCTCCAGGATGCGACAGGTTTAAACACCGTCATCGTACAAACCCCTCGCCATGTTTCTTCCGTTAGTGACACTTATAGCCGCGCTGACATTGAGTCGGTACAGGCGCAGATCGCGCCTGGGGCTAACCAAGTAGACCTTCTGTCTGAGTACTACAGGGGGCTAGACCAAATCAGCTTCCCGGTCGGCGCAGTGGTGGGGGCAGTTGCCGTAATCGCCGTGATTGTATTGGTTGGCTCTTTCCTAGCGGCCGGCCGTCGCAAGCCCTAATAGTTGAAGAGGATCTACGGAAGCTGAGGGTGCGAGCCGGCCAGTAATGAAAGCCGGGCGAGAAGCGTGGAACATGGCCTTCCAGAATTCGACAAATAGTACCTGAAAATTAAGTTTGTTCGAGAAAGTATCGCGTTAGAGGGTGAAACTTTTGCGAGCCTTTGATGCGCGGAAAATTCGGGCAACTGTCCCGAAGGCGTGTACTGAAGAACTCCGGGCGAATGTGGATGACGCAGTTTCGTTCACTCACGGGGTGCCGGGAGAGTCGTTTGCGGATTGGGGAGGCAGAAGTTCGGCCTGGACTTAGCGTGAGCCGGATGCCTAATTGGGGATCGTGGATGGGGCGGGGGAGTGGTCAAAGTAAACCCTTAGGGGTTGACATCCGGTGGGGCAGTGGTTCAGTTGTCCTGGTCGTGGTCAGGCTCGGGGTTGGTAGAGCGTATGGGACTCCGGTTTGATAGTGATTAAAGTCACAATAACGGGACGGTAACAAAATCATTGCAGGTTAGGTGCACATGTTGAGTCATGTGAATTAACTTGACTCACGTGAATTGCGGGAAAATTGTGCGAAACGGGCGTGTCGTGACGTAAGGTTCGGGTGTCGACTCAGGAGACATTTCTTGCTTCCTGGGTTCATGGGCTTAGCCTTGACTGTCACGAGAGAACTCGCACGGGTATGTGGGGAAGCACGCCTCGAGCGAAAGTTAGAACGTCGAGTGGCCGTTCTTGGAAGTCAATGAACCGGGACCTTTCGATAGCGATTGGGAACGCAGGCAAAGAACTTGAGCGATTACAATGTTCGAAAAATTACACATCAACCCACCTTCCGTTTATGAGGTGAGACGGGTTCATTAGAACTCCACCGTGTGGAAATTTTGGTGCGAACCTTTATATGGCTAAGGCTGAAAGCCTGTTGTTGCAGAAGGTGCGTACGGAGAGGTCCATAGGGATAGGGTCTGGGAACGCCGAATCACTCCACAAGGGTCAGCTTCGTGCGGCCTGTTCATGGTTTGTGGCTGCTTGCCCTCGACGGCTCGGTAGTACTAAAAGGCTAGACCTTTTGGGTTCCGGTCGGCGCCGCGGCGAGGTCTGCCAGAATCCGTAGAGCAGTTCTCACGGTGCTCAGTGCAACGAAGACGTGATCGGGGCATACGGAATCGCGGGTTGTTAGACGCATCCTGGAGCGTATGTCGCGCACAGCGAAGAATAGAAGTGGATTTCGCAGTCGTGGGAATTTGTTTGAACAGAGAATAGTTGTAGACCATTTGTGGCCGACTTGTCGGACTCACGCAAGTAGACTTTTAGGCTCTCTTGTCGGAGCACTAGTTGGCTGGATATCGCTGTTGTGGGGAAACAGTAGCGGTTAGAGTCATCCAGTATCGGCGCAGCAATCGTCCTCAACTCTCTCTAGTTCCAACATGAAAGCCCTAAGTCTGCTGAGCGTCCACAGAATGTGCACACCCGGAGTGAAGTCTCAGCCAATGTAGGCAGTCCAATACCAGTTACCGCTCTAGTGTCTGCGGGCGCCAGGGGATAGTTTCGCGTAGCTATAGATATCTAGTCGAAGCGATTTCCTAGGCCACCCAATAAGGCATGCGATAACGCCTGTGTTTGTGTGAAATATGCAGGCGGGGAGCCCGGGCATACCTATGTCCGGAGGTCTTCGTGGACTCTCACAAAAGGAGCAGGGTGGGCCCAAACTAGGAGTATTTCAGTGGCCACCATTCGCCTTCCGCGCATTCGACATGTTCGCGCTTTCATTGCTGCAGTAGCAGGTACCGCAGCCATTTCAACACTTTCCACCGTAGCCCCAGCAGGCGCCGATGAAGTATCGACGCCAAACCCGGGTTCGGTCCAGGACCAAGAGTCAGACCACGTAGCAATTGACCGTGCGGTTACCAATGCAGATTCGCTGCAGGCCGCTGTGGAGGAGTCCCGGGCAGAGCTAGGTCGCGCGGAAGCAGATGTTTCCGGAGCGGAAGACCGTTTTGCTCAGATCCGAACCCAATTGGAACAAGTGAACGGCGAGCCGGGCACTAATGAAGAGTACGTTGCCAGCTTGGAAGATGAGCTGCGCCAGGCCGGTGAGGAAAAGCGAGAAGCCGAGAATCGGGTTGCGCAGGAGCGTCGGGAGCTGGCCCAGAATGAAGCGCGACTAAACGCTACCCAAAGGTTTGCGGAGGCCACTTTTGCCCGCCAGCAGCAGGCTGCGCCCCAAGAGGAGGCAGCAAGCGGGATGCAGCTCTCGCAGCAGGATTCTCTTCCAACCTCGCCAAATCAAGTTGATAATCTTGATTCTGCAGCTCCGGCTAACGCCTTTACGGTCAAATCTGAAGACTTGACTTCCGAGGACAAGTCTCAGGGCTTTACGGATGAGGTAGTAGATCGGGGATCGCTTGAGGCTCCTGGCAGTGCGGACGTTGCCGATAATCCGGAGGCTCCATCCGTTGCTGAGCAGGATAAGACTACTCCAGAAGCGGACTTTGGAAACGCCCTCAACAAGGGTGCTACTCCGACGTTCCAGAACGTCGATTTCGGCACTGGGTCCTCTGTTAACGATGCGCTCGGACTTGCGAATGATATCGCTGCAGCCGTTGATGAGGACGATGTGCGCACCCTCATGCAGGGCTCTTCTGACTTGCTTGGTTTGGGCAGTCCGAATACAGCACCTGCCGCCAGTGTTGATGCTCCGGAGCTGGATGAGGTAACTGAGTCCGAGGAAACCACCACTGGTGCAGACGCGGGCCGAGACGCTCAGATCGAGGCCGTGATTTCTCGCGCTGAGTCTCAGGTCGGCGTCCCTTATGTGTGGGGTGGCGGCGATAATAATGGTCCTACTGGTGGGCTTCGCGATGGTGGCGTGGCTGATTCCTTCGGTGACTTCGGTCAGTCTGGCTTCGATTGCTCGGGGCTAGTCAAGTACGCCTACGCGGCAGCCGGCCTGGACCTTCCTCACTACACTGGTGCGCAGTACCAGCAGGGCAAGAAGGTTCCTCGTGCGAATGCACAGCGCGGTGACCTTATCTTCTACGGAGCTGGTGGAAGCCAGCACGTAGCTATCTACCTAGGCGACGGCCAAATGATTGAAGCGCCACAGTCTGGTCAGACTGTTTCAGTAGTTCCAGTTCGCTGGGGTGGCGCTACTCCCGATGTCGTGCGCCTTCTCTAATCTCCAACTTTTGGTTGGTATGGTTTAGGGCATGACTGACGCACAACAGAATGCCCAAAACTTCGACGCCCTCCTCGTTCTTTCTTTCGGTGGCCCGGAAGGAAACGAGGAGGTCGTTCCTTTTTTGGAGAACGTTACCCAAGGTCGAGGTATCCCTCGCGAGCGGCTAGAAGTGGTGGGCGAGCATTATTACCACTTCGGAGGGGTAAGTCCGCTCAATGCACTTAACCGAGAAATCATCGATCATGTCGAAGGGGAGCTGAAAAAACGCGGACATAATCTACCTGTCTACTTTGGCAATCGAAATTGGCATCCCTTTGCCGGCGAGACCGCGGAGAAGATGTCTCAGGACGGGGTGCGCAAGGTAGCCGTCTTCGCTACCTCTGCATGGGGTGGGTACTCCGCATGCCGGCAATATGATGAGGATATTCAGCAGATGCGCGAGCATCTGGCGGAGCAGGGTTTGCCGGACATTGAATTTACTAAGATTCGCCAATTCTTCGATCATCCGAAGTTCGTGGTCGAAATGGCAGCCGCCGTCACAGAGGTCTGGGGACAGGTTCCGGAAGAAAAGAAGGAATCCACTCGCATGCTGTTTACCGCCCATTCGGTTCCCGTCGCGCACGATAACGTGGGCGGTGTGGAAGGCGATAAAAACCTTTACTCCCGCCAGGTAGCAGAGGCGTCGCGGTTGGTGGCGTCGCAGGCAGGTATTTCTGACTACGACCTCGTATGGCAGTCACGTTCGGGCAACCCACGCACTCCGTGGCTCGAGCCAGACATTGTTGATCACACCACAGATATTCACCATAACGAAGGTATCGACACGGTAGTGGTGTGTCCGATTGGCTTCATCTCTGATCATATGGAGGTTATCTGGGATCTCGATTCCGAGCTGCAGAAGGCGGCAGACGAGATGGGTGTCAAGGTCCTGCGCACCCGGACAGCGGGTCCGACTCCACGGTTTGCGGAGATGGTCGTTGATCTCATCGATGAGCTAGAGCAGGGCCGCGAGTGGGAGACCAGCGGGAGTGTCACGGTGCAAGGGTGCACAGTCAATGGTGCACCGTGTGCGGCGGGGTGCTGCGATATCTGGTCCCGTTAACGGGCAAATTCTCCCAGCGCATAAGACACGCCTGTCATGCGGGCCTGGCGTATGTGGCGCCACAAGCGAAGCAATTGTGGGTCAAGGCTGTGGTCATTGATGCGGTCAGTGACGGTTTCGATGATTGCGGCTACCCGATCGGCTCGGGCAAAGAGCTTGGCTGCTCGAGCTGGCGTTGAGTGGGGAAGGCCAGGTGTGTCATAGAAGTCGCTCAGGGTTCCCACGGTGAGGCGGGGGTTGGGCAAGGCCTCGGTGCTATACCCGGTTGCGGCGATGAGATCGGCGGACTCATTGGTTGCTTGGGAAAGGAGTGCGTCGGCTTCACCGGGGCTTAGCCAGGCGGGCGCGGGGAGCTGCTGCTTTTCGACGACCACTTGCCACGCTGTATGGCTGTGCTGAATGTGGGGGATGAGGACTAAGTTACGCAAGGGATCATTGGTACGAACTATGATTGCCCCGGCAGAACTTTGTGCGGCCGCGCGATAAGACTCCGATCCTGCCGGCAATGCAGGCGGCTCGCCTGGCCCGGACAGTGCGAGGCGCACAATAGGCTCTGCACGTACACCGCGATGAGCCGTAAGCTCGGAGGTCTCCGCGCGCAGCATGGCTAGCAGATCGACGAAGGGGGATTCGTCCCAGCATTCTGGGCGTCCGCCAAGCTCAGTAAGCGCGTCCAGCAAGTCATCGGTGGTTTCATGCCCCCATAGCCACGAGCCAAGCCAGACGGCGGTGTTTTGTAAAGGTGACCATACTTCGGCGCGCATATCCATGGCGAGCCAGTCTAGTAGATAGACTAACGGGCCATGAGTTTTGATCCTTATGGCGGAGATATTTTTGCTGGCCACTCGCGGTCGAAGCCGCGCCAGTACCCGGAAGTACCAGCCGAGCCCGGAATGGTAGTGGAAGTGCGCGGCGATGACTTTGTGGGGGCTGTTATGGGCGTGGATAAAACCGTTTTCGGGGAGGTGGTACGCCTTGAGGATCGCCAGGGCGTAGAGCGCGTCTTTAATCTGGTTAAAGGCGGGTTCCTGGTGGAGGGCGAGCCAGTGACGCTTACCCGGTACGTCGAAAAGCAGGCTCCCCGCAAGTCCAACTCCGGCTCCCGCCGCGTAGAAAACGTGGAGGCTAAGGTTGCCGCGCCATCGCGCATTTGGGTGGAAGGCGTGCATGATGCCGCCATTGTGGAAAAGGTGTGGGGGCACGACCTGCGTGTGGAAGGCGTGGTCGTCGAATACATCGAGGGCTTGGACAACTTGGAGGCGCGCCTCGCAGAGTTTCAGCCAGGGCCGGGCCGCAGGGTCGGCGTACTGGCCGATCACTTGGTTCAAGGCTCCAAGGAAACCCGCTTAACGGAAACCGTGGGAGAGCATGTCCTGGTAACTGGACACCCCTTCATCGATATCTGGGCGGCGGTAAAACCGCAGCGCGTAGGCCTGCGTGAATGGCCAGATGTGCCCTACGGCGAGGATTGGAAAACCGGTATTTGCCGCCGCGTAGGGTGGAGCGACCCGAAGGATGGGTGGCGTCATGTCTATAACGCCGTGCATTCTTTTCGCGACCTAGACTCCAGCCTGATCGGCGCCGTGGAGCGCCTCGTGGACTTCGTTACTACACCTGAGTTGAGCAAGTCCGACTTGCTCTAGGGGTGGGCAAGGTTGGCGCGTTCAATGAGGTTGACGGCCAACTGCCACCCCGCCATCTCGGCGCTCCAGCCGGCTGCCTGGAGGCGTTGTGACATGGCTTGCTTGGAAATTCCCAGCTCTTCGGCGGCCTCATTCTGGTTGAGCCCTGCGCGGACAAGCGAGGTTGCTTCGCGGCCTTCGATGGTGCGCTTGTGGAGAACGTACCCAAGTAGGGCAAAGGTGGCCGCGATATCGCTCGCCTCCGAAGCGCGGCCGCGTTTATTGAGTTTGGCGTAGACCTGCCCCATGCGGGCGGACTTCCGCAATGCGGCGGTTGCTACCTGGCGCGCGCCTTCCTCATCTTCTTGGTTTCCGGGACTAATGCCGATGCCGATGGCCCAGTCGCCGTCGGCAAGCAAAGCCATGACCACGTCGCACACGGCAGTTGCTGAATCTACTACGGCGCAAATATCTTCCACGCCGAGCACGTGGAACTCGCCCACACCATTGAGGGTGGATAGCGCCGTTGCAGAACGTTGGACCAACTCTGCGCGACGCACGGAGCGGCCCCGGTAGCGGGCGTGGACAGCAAGCACGGAAATCCTCCTTAAGGAACCAATTGCGACATAGTCTACCGCTCGTACTTGACTTATGGGCGAGTGGGTAGACGCGAATCCATATACAGCCCGCCCATACCGACGGCGGCAAAAGCCACCATGGCGACAATGATGCCGGGCGAGGTGTGGCCAGTGAGGGCATCGCCGAAGAAGACGCCGAGGGCAGTAGTCGGGATGGAACCGAGGAGAGTGGCCACGGTGAAATGGCTAAGCTTCACCGGAGTTAGGGCGGCAACGTAGTTTAGGAGGCTAAAGGGCACGCCGGCCACCATTCGCAGCGAAGCGATGGCCAGCCAGCCGCGCCGCTCTAAGTGGGCATTGATTTTAAACACTGCGGGGTGGGTTAGGTGCGGGCGGATCCAGTCTCCAAGGAGCGTGCGGACGATGAGGAGCGACAGGGCCGCTGACACCGTCAAGGCGCACAGGGATAGCGCGAGTCCTTTCCATGGGCCGAAAAATATTCCTGCGGCTACCGTCCACAACGTCCGGGGAAAGGGAAGCTGCGTAAATATGACATAACCTAGGGTGAAAAGGAGGGGGAACCATGCGCCATAGCGGGTGGAGGCCTCGCGAAGCTGGGACACGTCTGGCAGATCGAAGAAATATAGGAGGGCCACGCCGGTGACGATGGCGGCGAAGACGGCCATCCAACGCCGTATCGACCACTGGAGGATTGACCGCCAAGCGGACCGCGCGAGCGACATGAGGAAATGGCCGAAGCTGCGCGCCCAACTCAAAAGTGTGGTCATGGGGGAGATCGTAGTCCTTGTGGGAGTACTGAATAGAAAAATCCGGCGGCTACCTTAGTGGTAACCGCCGGTCCTTTGTGCCCGAGGGGGTGTCTGGTTCCATGACATCGTTCCGCTCTGTCTCACGACATCATTCCGCCCCACAAGGCCCTGATGTGCCACAACATCGTTCCGCTGTTCCCGCACAAGAGCGTGTCAAGTTGTTTGTGTGTGGGGCTGGGTTTATAGGTATTTGTCGAAGCGGTCGGGAAAGGCCACGGCCATTTGGTTGATGGCTTGTTTCCAGCCGGATACTCGGGCTCCTTCCATGAGTCTGCCGGCTGTTCTTGAGACTCGTTTACCTTGCTTTGCTCTCTTGGCGGCTCGCTTGTCTTCAATATTGCAGATCATCAACCACAGCGTCTTTAGGGCTGATTCATCGTTGGTGAACTGCACCCTGTTGCGAGTAGCTTTACGCAGCTCATTGTTAAAAGATTCAATGGAGTTCGTCGTATAGATCACCTTCCTAGCTGCTGGTGGGAACTGCAGAAACGGGACAAACCGCGCCCACGCGTCCTGCCAGACCTTGACTGAG
>NZ_JAKRNB010000039.1:0-1230 GCF_022347395.1 Corynebacterium sp. ACRPF | reverse complement strand
TTTTTTGTGGAGAGTTTGATCCTGGCTCAGGACGAACGCTGGCGGCGTGCTTAACACATGCAAGTCGAACGGAAAGGCCCTGCTTGCAGGGTACTCGAGTGGCGAACGGGTGAGTAACACGTGGGTGATCTGCCCTGCACTTCGGGATAAGCCTGGGAAACTGGGTCTAATACCGGATAGGAGCCATTTTTAGTGTGATGGTTGGAAAGTTTTTTCGGTGTAGGATGAGCTCGCGGCCTATCAGCTTGTTGGTGGGGTAATGGCCTACCAAGGCGGCGACGGGTAGCCGGCCTGAGAGGGTGGACGGCCACATTGGGACTGAGATACGGCCCAGACTCCTACGGGAGGCAGCAGTGGGGAATATTGCACAATGGGCGCAAGCCTGATGCAGCGACGCCGCGTGGGGGATGACGGCCTTCGGGTTGTAAACTCCTTTCGCTAGGGACGAAGCTTTTTGTGACGGTACCTAGATAAGAAGCACCGGCTAACTACGTGCCAGCAGCCGCGGTAATACGTAGGGTGCGAGCGTTGTCCGGAATTACTGGGCGTAAAGGGCTCGTAGGTGGTTTGTCGCGTCGTCTGTGAAATTCCGGGGCTTAACTCCGGGCGTGCAGGCGATACGGGCATAACTTGAGTACTGTAGGGGTAACTGGAATTCCTGGTGTAGCGGTGAAATGCGCAGATATCAGGAGGAACACCGATGGCGAAGGCAGGTTACTGGGCAGTTACTGACGCTGAGGAGCGAAAGCATGGGTAGCGAACAGGATTAGATACCCTGGTAGTCCATGCCGTAAACGGTGGGCGCTAGGTGTGAGGGTCTTTTCACGACTTTCGTGCCGTAGCTAACGCATTAAGCGCCCCGCCTGGGGAGTACGGCCGCAAGGCTAAAACTCAAAGGAATTGACGGGGGCCCGCACAAGCGGCGGAGCATGTGGATTAATTCGATGCAACGCGAAGAACCTTACCTGGGCTTGACATACACCGGATCGGGCTAGAGATAGTCTTTCCCTTTGTGGCTGGTGTACAGGTGGTGCATGGTTGTCGTCAGCTCGTGTCGTGAGATGTTGGGTTAAGTCCCGCAACGAGCGCAACCCTTGTCTTATGTTGCCAGCATTTGGTTGGGGACTCATGAGAGACTGCCGGGGTCAACTCGGAGGAAGGTGGGGATGACGTCAAATCATCATGCCCCTTATGTCCAGGGCTTCACACATGCTACAATGGTCGGTACAA
>NZ_JAKRNB010000038.1:0-1320 GCF_022347395.1 Corynebacterium sp. ACRPF | reverse complement strand
GGGTTAAGTAGCAAAAAGTGTGTCTGAGTTACAGTGATCTTGCTGCTCAGGTTGGGTAAATCGGGCGGATATAAGGTCTTGGTGCTTATATCCGCGCGTTTCGTGTTCAATCCATCGGAATGGCACCCCCATGTGCTAGTCGGGGGTTGGTGTGCTTTC
Source organism: Corynebacterium sp. ACRPF (assembly GCF_022347395.1). Taxonomy (NCBI): domain Bacteria; kingdom Bacillati; phylum Actinomycetota; class Actinomycetes; order Mycobacteriales; family Corynebacteriaceae; genus Corynebacterium; species Corynebacterium sp. ACRPF. The sequence continues at coordinate 1,161 of NZ_JAKRNB010000038.1, read as the reverse complement.
CGGGTGAGTAAAAACAGGCCACGATGCCCGGTATGTACTGGGCAAATGAAGAAAAACGGAACCACATCCAAAGGCACAACCAGGTGGCGGTGCAAAGACCCGAACTGCGGTAGCTCCACAACACGAACCCGCACCGATCGCACGCAGGCCCGCAACTTTAAAGCCTTCGTCTCCTATGCCACCTCCACAGCAACGTTGTCTGAACTCGCCGGGCAACAAAGGGTGAGTCGCTGGACGCTTGATCGCCGATTCGAACCGTTTTGGCTCATCGACATCCCCAACGACGGTGCCCTGCAGCGCGTCTACGATCAGATCTTCATCGACGGCACCTACACCGCAGCTGGCTGTCTGCTTGTGGCAGCCAGCCGCGACCACGTCATTGCGTGGCACTGGACCAAACACGAAACCGCCCACGCATACACGCAGCTACTTCGCAAAATCGCCGAGCCGCTCTGCGTCGTCCTCGACGGCGGACAAGGCGCACTCACCGCGATTAAAGCCTGCTGGCCAAACGCAATGATTCAGCGTTGCCTCGTTCATGCGCAACGCGTCATCCGCCGCTACACCACCTCGCGGCCGCGTACCGACGCCGGCAAAGCCATCTACACACTGGCGTTGAAACTAACCCGTGTCACCACGCTCGACCAGGCACGGGAGTGGACGCTGCGCCTGCACGACTTCGGTCAGGTATTCAAAACATTCCTCAACGAGAAAACACCCGTGCCAAAAGAGCGCCGAACACTCAATAACCAGTGGGAATGGACTCACCTGCGGGTACGCAAAGCCTACAACTCACTGCTGCACCTATCGCGCAACAATTGGCTGTTTACCTACCTGCAGCCACCACCGCATGCGCTTGATCCTCAACGCTGGGCTTCAACGACAAACAGTCTTGAAGGCGGCATCAACGCCCAGCTCAAACGCATCGCCGATGCGCACCGAGGCAGGTCTGGGGAACGCCAACGAAAAATGCTCGAGTGGTACCTCCACACCAAAAAGCAACTGCCTGACGATCCGCTAAAAATCGCCAGGCAGTGCAATTTTGGCCAAGATCAACTCGCCAAAGTCAACGATCTTGCCGAAGAAGACCACAACAAAGCCGACCAGGAAACAGGACGACCAGCCTTCTACGACAACGCTATCCCAACCGAGTACGAACAC
>NZ_JAKRNB010000037.1:0-1392 GCF_022347395.1 Corynebacterium sp. ACRPF | reverse complement strand
GCTTCTTTTCAATCGCATCAATCTTGGCCTTATCGGCCGGATCTCGTCTCGCCACAGTAGTCATTCTGGCTTATCTCCTTATGCGGGATCGGTTCCCACACACAAACCATCAGACACTCTCCCGCACAACCACCCCAACAGGGAAAATGAGGCCACACGCACCAACCCAGGATGTAGCGAGACATACTTCCGCTCAAAATAGAGCATGGGCAAGAAACACACTTCCAACAAAGTCATCGTCGAAACCATCCTCGCAACCGGCATGAGCCATAAAGATGCCGCCGCACTCTTTAGCGTCAGCACCCGCTGGATCCGCGAACTTATCCACCGCTATCGCAAAGGCGGCTACCAAGCACTCGAACCACGCTCCCGGCGCCCGCACTCCAACCCCAGACAAGTGCCAGAGAGCACGGTCAAAGCAATCCTCGATATCCGACAACACCTGGAAAACACCGGCCAAGACAACGGCGCCCACACCATCCGCTGGCACCTTCAACAACAAAAAATAACCCCACTACCAGCAGCATCGACTATCCACCGCATACTCAAACGCCACGGCTGGGTCATCGAACAACCTCACAAAAGGCCACGCAGTTCCTGGAAACGATTCCAAGCAGACCAACCGAACGAAACCTGGCAACTCGACTACAGCCACTGGTACCTCAACAACAACCAACGCGTAGCCATCCTGACCATCATCGACGACCACTCACGCTATGTCATCTCTTGCAAAGCCGTCGAGCACGAAACCGGCAACAACGTCATCGACACCTTCATATCCGCAGGTAACAAGCATGGATTTCCCAAATCCACCCTCACCGACAACGGCAGCGTATTCACCACAAAGCTCTACAGAAAAGCCGACACTCGCAACGGCTTCGAACAGCTACTGCTCCAAATGGGCATCCACCAAAAGAATGGAACCCCATACCATCCCCAAACCCAAGGAAAAGTCGAGCGCTTCCACCAAACACTCCAAAAAGCCCTGCACACAAGGCCATTTGCCCACAACATCGCCGAGCTAAACCAACAACTCGATGACATCATCGACTACTACAACAACCACCGACCCCACCGAGCACTCAACAGACAAACGCCAGTTCAGGCCTACAACCGACTGCCCAAAGCCCAGCCACTCGATATCCCCATCGGCACCGACAACCGCCTACGCCGAGACAAAGTCGACAACGACGGAAAAGTAACCCTCCGCTGGGCCGGCACGATGCGCAAACTCTACGTCGGAAGAAAACACCGCACCAAAGAAATCATGCTGAGGTTACCCTCAAGTAGTGGACACCCTATTTGTACGGATCTTGTGTCCGTAGGAGAGGATGTTCATTGTGAATCAACAGCGCAAGAAGTACACGCCGGAGTACCGGCGTGAAGCCGCAA
>NZ_JAKRNB010000036.1:0-1520 GCF_022347395.1 Corynebacterium sp. ACRPF | reverse complement strand
GATTGCCAGTCGTGTATAAAGCCAAACGAGTTGATCGCCGCGGCAGCCAGGCTGTCCAGCTTGTAGAGCTAGTCCGAAGCGGACTGTCGGTACGCCAAGCTGCTAAAAGATGTGGGATGCATCTTACCGCTGCGTATGCCGTAGCTACGGAAGCTGGGTGCCATATCCGGTTAAGTCAGTATGCTCGGAAAGTTCGCCAGACGCAGTTAAGAGTTGAATACCTGCGCCGTCGGCTGGCGAGCCTGCCTGGTGGTGATGCTGGCACGGCAGTAGGAATTGATCGTCGATTGTGTTTAGATTTCGAAAAAGGACTCACCAAATCTCAGGGTCGACGAGAAGAGTTCATACCCGTCGGCGAAGACGCCAGCACGTATAACAGACTTATGAAAGCGCTGCGCCAACGCCATGATGTCATCGAATCCGGAAGGCTTGCCTCTCCCGCCTTACCTAGCGGGGTGGATCCGTATAAACGCATCAGCAATCGCTACATTTGCTTCGAAGAACGCGTCATCATCGCCGATCTTCTCCGCGAAGATGTGCCGCTGCGTGAGATTGGGCGCCGTTTAGGGCGAAGTGCATCGTCAATTCAGCGTGAAGTACGCAGAAACCACAGTGCTGAAGGCCCGTATCGTGCGGAAACAGCCCAGTTAAAGGCCTGTGCGCGGAGGTTGCGGCCGAAAATACCGAAACTACTAGCCAACAAAAGACTATGGGACTATGTATGCGCACAATTGCGGGCACAATGGTCACCTGAGGAGATTTCTAATCGCCTGCCCATCGACTACCCCACTGATAAGGACATGCGCATTAGTCACGAAACGATTTATGACGCCTTTTACCTGCAGGCCAAAGGAAGACTCAAAGACCTTGGCCTGGACTTGCCGACCGGTAGAAAGAAACGCAAGAAACGCCAAACCCGCTCCAGCACACCTGCCCAGCAACGCTTCGTCGACGACATGATCCTCATAGACGACCGGCCAGATGAGGTTAGTGAACGTATTTTGCCAGGCCACTGGGAAGGTGACCTCATCCTCGGTAAAAACAACCAATCAGCGGTAATCACGCTAGTAGAACGCGTCAGCCGATTTGTTGTCCTTGGCCACTTACCGGGAAGGCATACCAGCAAAGAGGTATTCACAGCCCTGCACAAGGCGGTTACAGGAATCGATAAAGCTATCTGGTCATCAATTACCTGGGACCAAGGAAGCGAAATGGCTGGTCATAAAGCTTTTACCATGGCCACTGACATTCCCATCTACTTCTGCCATCCAGGATCACCATGGGAACGCGGCAGCAACGAAAACACCAACGGCAGGCTCAGAAGAAACCTTCCCAAAAACAGCGACCTGTCCATCTACAGCGCCGAGGACCTAGAAATGATCGCCAACATTCACAACCACAAACCACGCAAAGCACTCAACTGGCGCACCCCAGCCGAAGTCATGACCAACGCCCTCACACAAACCGGTAGCATCAAACCAAACTAACCATCATCGTTGCAACGACCCCTAGAATCCGCC
>NZ_JAKRNB010000035.1:0-1531 GCF_022347395.1 Corynebacterium sp. ACRPF | reverse complement strand
GCCTTTATCCCACTTCCGCTATGGGCAAAGCATTACAACGACTTTCCTTTGAACTACTCGCCGTTGACAACCTGGATAAAGCAGCCGAATGGACCGTAAAACTACAACAGTTCGGCACCGTATTTAGCACCCAGCTCAAAGCCAGAACCTACGTCAAAGACGTCCCCTTCGACCAGATTCCAAAAGCCAAACGCCGCAACAAAAAATGGTGGTACACCCACTACACCCATCGCGGGATTTACCTGCTGAAGCGTCCTGGGTTTAGTTCCTACCTCAGCTAAGGAAGGATTGAACTATGCCTAGAAAGTATTCCGTCGAGTTCAAGGAGAAGGCGGTCCATCAGATCATCGAAATGGTCCGCCTGGAGTCTTGCTCACTGCAACGCGCCTACACGGAGGTCGGTGAGCTGCTTGGAGTATCTCACCACACGTTGCGGGCTTGGTACCGTGACAGCGCTTCAGTACGTGATGACTCTGACGCTTCAGGCGGCGAGACAATGGAAGAAGAGCTCAAGCGTCTGCGCCGCGAAAACCGCGAACTGAAACGAGCAAACGGGATTCTTAAGACTGCTTCGGCTTTTTTCGCAGCGGAACTCGGCCGACCCACGACCAAATGATCTCTTACATCGACACGTATAAAGATCAGTTTGGGGTCGAGGCCATCTGCCGAGTCCTGAAACAAGCAGATCGTGGATTCATTACTTCACGCGGCTACCGCAAAGCCACCACACGCGTTCCCAGTGCAAGGGCCTTAAGCGATAGCCTGCTCATCCCAGAAATACAGCGTGTGCATGCGGAGAACTTCTCGGTCTACGGTATCCGCAAAATGTGGCACGCGATGAACCGTGAAGGTTTTCATATCGGTCGTGACAAGGCTGCACGACTGATGAAGCTAGCAGGTGTTTCTGGCCGCAGACGTGGACGAACCCCTGTGACAACGATTAGCCCGAAGACGCCGGATCATCGCCCAGACCTAGTACAGCGAAACTTTCGTGCACAAGCGCCAGGCAGGTTGTGGGTTGCCGACATTACCTATGTTCGCACTTCGTCAGGATTCGCCTACACCGCATTTGTAGTTGATGTCTTCAGTCGGAAAATTGTTGGTGTTGCTACACGCTCGACGATGCGTACCGATGCGCTGCCCATGGAGGCTTTGGAGCATGCGTTAACGACTGCAGGGCGAATTCATGGAAACCAGTTAATTCACCATAGTGATCGGGGCAGCCAGTACGTGTCACTGAAGTATTCCACTGCGCTAGCGGAATCTGGAATCCGTCCGAGTGTGGGAACAGTCGGCGATTCTTATGACAATGCTCTAGCCGAAACAGTCAATGGTCTCTACAAGGCGGAACTGATTCATGCTCAAGGTCCGTGGACGTCGGTCGGAGAAGTCGAACTGGCCACCTTGCGGGAGCGTGTCAAGTTGTTTGTGTGTGGGGCTGGGTTTATAGGTATTTGTCGAAGCGGTCGGGAAAGGCCACGGCCATTTGGTTGATGGCTTGTTTCCAGCCGGATACTCGGGCTCCTTCCAT
>NZ_JAKRNB010000034.1:0-2253 GCF_022347395.1 Corynebacterium sp. ACRPF | reverse complement strand
CGGTTGATGAGAATACCGGTGAGGTTACTGTTCCGGTTTCGGAGGATGCTGAGCCGGGTGACAAGATTACTGTTCCGGTTGATGTGACCCACCCGGATGGTTCTACGGGCACCGTTGATGTAACTGTCACTGTCGATGATCCGGATAAGTTCCAGCCTGAGTATGGGGATGGTTCTGGTAAGCCGGGTGAGGATGTGACGGTTCCGGCTCCGACCATTAAGGACGAGGACGGTAATGACACCGAGGTGCCGGAGGATACTAAGTTCACTCCGGGTGAGGGTGCTCCGGATGGTGTGACGGTTGATGAGAATACCGGTGAGGTTACTGTTCCGGTTTCGGAGGATGCCGAGCCGGGTGACAAGATTACTGTTCCGGTTGATGTGACCCACCCGGATGGTTCTACGGACACCGTTGATGTGACTGTCACTGTCGACGATCCGGACACGAACGAGCCGGATTGGAAAGATTCCAAGACGACTCCGGATGAGCCAGTTGAAATTGACAAGGATTCTAATTCCGGTGACGTTCAGCCTGGCACTACCGTAGAGGTCACTGATGGTCCAGGTACCGCTGAGATTGATGAAGACGGCAAGATCACTGTGAAGCCGAATGAGGATGCTAAGCCTGGCGACAAGATTGTTGTTGAGGTTAAGGATCCTGAGGGCAAGGTGATTGACACTGTTGAGATCGCCATCGAAGAGAAGGATGAGTCTGGTTCCAGCATTACTGATGGCTCCAGCATCCTGGATGGTTCTTCCAATGTTGATTGGGAGCGCTGTGCTCCGGCTGCTGCGGGCCTTGGCTTGCCGCTGCTGTTCCTGCTGCCGATTGGTCTGGCTTCCCAGATGAATATCCCGGGCTTCTCCCCGCTGGTAAAGCAGGTTTCTGCTCAGATTGATGGCATCAACCGTCAGCTGGGTCAGAAGAATGCTGCACTGCAGAAGCAGCTGGGTATTTTCAATGGCCCGCTTGCAAAGCAGGCTAGCCAGATTGACCTGATGCTGAAGAAGGTTAGCCCAGAGGCTGGCCGCATTGGTGGCGGAATTGCTCTGGCTGCGGCTGGCGCACTGGCACTGGGATTGCTTATCAACTCCTGTGCTCCGGGCGCTGGTTCCTCCAGCTCTTCCGGCTCCTCTAAGTAATCGGTTCCGTGTGGGGCCTTGGCCCCACACTTCCGCGCCAAGGGGAGGGCGTTAGCTTCCCGTCTACTAGGGAATGAGATGCTGCCGGAGCCGGGGTGTGGCTATTCACGATAAGCACATCGAGATCATCATCCGCCAGATGCTGCGCCGTGGCACCGTCATCGATGCTGGTACCACGGACTTGCTGCCGGGTAACCTCATTGACCTTTCTGAGGCTAAGCAGCTCAATGCTGCCCAGGTTGCAGAGGGCGGCGAGCCGGCTCAGCTGCGTTCGGAGATCATGGGTATTACCAAGGCTTCCTTGGCTACCGAGTCCTGGTTGTCTGCTGCATCGTTCCAGGAGACCACGCGTGTGCTTACCGACGCCGCTATTAATAAGCGCTCCGATAAGCTCATCGGCCTCAAGGAGAATGTCATCATCGGTAAGCTGATCCCGGCTGGTACCGGTATTTCCCGTTACCGCAATATCTCCGTTAAGCCGACCGAGGCTGCGCGCAACGCTGCATACTCGATTCCGACTTATGGCGATTCCATCTACGGCGATGACGGCTTCGGTGAATTCACCGGTGCTTCCGTCCCGCTGGATGAGGACTTCACCTTCTAGGTAAGAGCGAGGGCAGGAACGCCGTAAATGCTGCCCCAACAAGAAGCGTGTCTGGATTCCCAGACACGCTTTTTTCATGTCCACAACAGAGACAGATAAAGGACAATACGTTGATTTCCAAGAGTCAAATGTAGGTGACTTATCACATACTTAGCTTGGGTGTAAAAGCTTAAACCGAGCCGACTAGGAACTTTACCGAAAGCTGTGAATGTATACAACGTTAACCGGCGATAATAATGTATTTAAATGACGTCGTAGCTTGCGGTATCCAGCGGAATTCAATAATATGACAGGGGTTAAGTAGCAGAATGTGTGTCCGCTCGGCGTGTCGCGGGCGGGTACACGGTTAGTTACTTCATGGGGCCTTTTCTGATTCCTATCGAGTGCTTGATTTCTAGCGGTCGTGGAAACACCTGACATGGGTTGGGTGATTGTGTGGAGTCGAAATGGGTTCCGGATTCTGTTGTCGTGGCGCGGTTTGCGTCGTTGGTTCGGGCTGGTAGTTCA
>NZ_JAKRNB010000033.1:0-4723 GCF_022347395.1 Corynebacterium sp. ACRPF | reverse complement strand
TTCCGATGGATTGAACACGAAACGCGCGGATATAAGCACCAAGACCTTATATCCGCCCGATTTACCCAACCTGAGCAGCAAGATCACTGTAACTCAGACACACTTTTTGCTACTTAACCCAATATGACAGCCTGAGAACAGTCCAGAATCAGCTAAAAGTCAGTTGCGCGTACGCCCGGGCACAGATTGCCCGGCCTACTCCTGTTCTCTGATGTTCCCTAATTTTTCTTAAGGAAGGACTTTTCATGAAAATGAAGAGTTTTAACGGCGTAACTCGCCGTCGCGGCACCACTATCGCTGCCGCCGCTCTCTCTGTTGCAATGGTAGGACCGTTCGTCCATGCGGTTACTCCAGATTACGCTGTCTCTGCAGCGGCTTCGACGCCAGATCAGAAGGCTGAAACGAACCCGAATAAGACTGGCAATATGTACCCGGGTGTGAATGCCGACGGCATTTACCAGACTTCTGTCGGGGAGGAACGCTATACCTTTGAGCCGCCGAAGAAGAATGCTGGCACGATTGAGTCTGGCACCACGCAGGGCGACACTGAGTCCATCCAGGGCTTCGTGCTGAACACCCGTAACGGCAATATGGCGATCAACCCGAATACGAAAAACTACCGTCCAATTCCGATGGAGGGCGTGCGCGTGTACGCCGAGTGGGTAGACAAGGATGGCTACACCTCGCCGACCTACACCACGGTGACCGGTCCGGATGGACGCTACGCGATCAAGATGCGTCCGTTCTTCGATGCGCTCGGTGGGGAGCACAAGTTTGACGCTGACCCGAACAAGCCGGAGAATGAGAAGATCCGTGTCTGGGCTGAGAACCCGGACGGCGAAACATTCCAGCAGGTCTACGGATACAACAACGGCTTCCTCGGTCCGCAGGCCGACACGCTCGATACGCAGGGTGCAGCCACAGGTTGGGAAATCGGACCGAACCGCGTGAACGACGTCCGTTTCTTCTACGGTGAGAAGCCGAAGAATGATGTCATGCACAAGAAGGACCAGGCTGTTGAGAACCCGGTGAAGTCTTCTGGCCAGGGTGGCCAGGTGCAGGGCAAGGCCTTCTGGGAGCAGGATCACACGCAGGGTGCATTCACTTGGAACCTGATGAACACCCTCAACAGCGGCGACGTCGCAGCTGAGGGTTTGAAGATTTACGGTTCCTACCTGTCGGATTACGCGATCAACAAGATCATGACTGAGGCGCCGGCAGACCTCGGCGTCGACGAAATCCGCAAGGGTACCCGCCGTCAGTGGTCGCGTGACGACGAAGCTGCGTTGCAGAACTGGATCAAGCGCGAGATGGCCGCGGACACCGAGAAGGATCCGGTGACCGGCAAGTTCGGCAAGGACCGCTGGATCGCTGAGACTGTCATGGCGACGGTTGGTGCGGACAATAACTACACACTGCAGTTCAACGGCACCTTCGGCCAAGATGAGAAGGGTGATCGTGGCACCGGCGGTGTTGGGCGCAACCCGCTGAACCGTAACGACGGTACCAAGGTTTCGTTCCCGGACGGCTCCGAACACGTCGCGTGGGACCTGCTTGGCACTGTTGCGCCGGACCCGAACTACGGCACGTTCCGCAAGGGTGCGCTGGGTAACTCCAGCGACAACATGCCGAAGCACGTCAACTGGGACTGGCTGTTCGTTTCCACCGAGGACGTTCCGGGCTTCGGTGTACAGACCCCGTGGCAGACCAACGGTTACCTTGACGTCGGCGCGTACAACACCAACGATGGTTGGAATACTGTTAAGATGCCCGAGCACCTCAACACCGCGTTCATTTCGCTGTACGCGGATTACGTGACGTTCGATGTGACTCCGTACGACACCGCTGAGAACTGGGCGAAGCCGGGCGATGTCGCAGAGGCAAACACCAAGGGTGTGCCGACGAAGTTCGCTAACAATCTCAAATATGAAATTGAGTGGGTCAACGCTGACACCGGCGAAGTCGTTACCACCAGTGAACCGTTGGAGGCCGGTCCGAACGGTGAACTCCCATCCTTCCCGCTGGACACTGGCGATGAAGAGCTGTTCCCGGACGGCATTGATAAAACCACGACGTTCCGTGCTGACCTATACCCAGTGGACATCAACGAGGGTAATGCCCGCGGAAGCCGCATCGCTGCTGATTCCTTTACCGTTCTCGTTGGTTGGGCTCCCATCTACGAGGAGAAGAAGGGCCCGGCCGGTGAACCGCTGAAGTCTGGTGTTCCGACCTTTGACAACACCACCACTACCGATGAGGTGGAGTCGGAAAAGGGCGAGGACCTGCCGTCGCCGGTTTCCAAGTTCGAGCTCCCGGATACGTTCGAGGCGCCTGAAGGCTACACCGTTGAGCTGGACGAGGCCACTGGTGAAGTGACTCTGACCTTCCCGGAGGATGCAGAGCCGGGCACCGAGTTTGACGTTCCGGTTGTTGCAGTCTTGGAGGATGGCACTAGGACTGTCGGTTCCGCGCCGTTCAAGGTCGAGGAGCAGAAGAATGACTTCACCCCTGAATACACGGATGGTTCTGGTAAGCCTGGTGACGATGTCACGATCGACAAGCCTGAGTTCAAGGACAAGGACGGCAAGGACACCAAGGCTCCTGAGGGCACTAAGTTCACCCCAGGTGACAAGGCTCCTGAGGGTGTGAAGGTTGATGAGAACACTGGTGAGATCACCGTTCCGGTTCCGGAGGATGCCAAGCCTGGTGACAAGATCACCGTTCCGGTTATTGTGACTTACCCGGATAAGTCCACCGATACTGTTGATGTCACTGTCACGGTTGAGAAGCAGGACGCTCCTGTGCAGCCTGATCCCAAGACTTCTGACGAGGTCGAGCCTAAGTACAAGGACGGCACCGGTAAGCCTGGTGATGATGTCACGATCGACAAGCCTGAGTTCAAGGACAAGGACGGCAAGGACACCAAGGCTCCTGAGGGCACTAAGTTCACCCCAGGTGACAAGGCTCCTGAGGGTGTGAAGGTTGATGAGAACACTGGTGAGATCACCGTTCCGGTTCCGGAGGATGCCAAGCCTGGTGACAAGATCACCGTTCCGGTTATTGTGACTTACCCGGATAAGTCCACCGATACTGTTGATGTCACTGTTGACGTAACAGACCCGAACATTGCTGTGACCGTGGATGCTATCCCGAACATGAAGGTTCAGCGTGGTGAGACGGTTTCCATCCCGGTTAAGGCTACGGACGGTGCTGCGGTAACTGTTGATGGTTTGCCAGAGTTCTTGAAGTACAACCCGGATACCAAGGCTATTGAGGGCGATGTTCCTGCTGATGCTGAGCTGAAAACTTGGGAGGACATCACTGTTAAGGCAGTGCTGAAGGATGATGAGGGTAAGGATATTACCGCTACTGATTCCTTCGACCTGACCGTAACCGAGCGCATGATTGAGGATCCGGACACCGATGGTGACGGAATCCCGGATTCCCAGGATCCGGATATCGACGGTGACGGCGTCAACAATGCCGACGAGAAGGCTGCCGGTACCGATCCGAAGAACCCGGATACCGATGGTGATGGCGTCAACGATGGTGACGAGGACACCGACGGCGACGGCATCAAGAACAAGGATGAGTCTGATCCGGACAAGGATGAGATCACCGATAGGGACAAGGACGGCATCCCGGATATCGTCGACCGCGATAACGAGGACGGTCCGGAGGGTGACAAGGACGGCGACGGCATCAAGAACTCTGAGGACCCGGATGCTGATGGCGACGGCGTATCCAACGATGATGAGAAGGAAGCTGGCCTTGATCCGCTGAACCCGGATACCGATGGTGACGGCACCAATGATGGTGACGAGGACACCGACGGTGACGGCAAGAAGAACAAGGATGAGTCTGAGGTTCCGGAGGGCTCGGTTGAGGACGAGGACGGCGACGGCCTTGGCGATACCGGTGTTACCGATAAGGATCCTGAGGACGGTGAGGCTGATATCACCGATGGCCCGCTGACCAATGACACCGATAAGGATGGCATCCCAGATGCTGTTGATCCGGACATCGATGGTGATGGCGTTAATAACTCCGATGAGAAGGCTGCTGGCACCGATCCGTACAATCCGGATACCGATGGCGATGGCACCAATGATGGTGACGAGGACGCCGATGGTGACGGTAAGTCCAATGCTGAGGAGTCTGACCCAACCGTTGATGAGTCCAAGGACTCTGATGGCGATGGCATCCCGGATATCATCGATAAGGATGATGAGGATGGTCCGAAGGGTGATAAGGACGGCGACGGCATCATCAATGAGGAGGATCCGGACGCTGATGGCGACGGTGTTTCCAATGATGATGAGAAGGAAGCTGGCCTTGATCCGCTGAACCCGGATACCGACGGTGACGGCACCAAGGATGGTGACGAGGACACCGACGGTGACGGCAAGACCAACGCTGAAGAGTCTGAAGTTCCAGAGGGTTCGGTCAACGACGAGGATGGCGACGGCCTTGGCGATACCGGTGTTACCGATAAGAACGAAAACGGCATTGCGGACCTCGTCGAAAAGCCAGACACGAATAATCCGGATTGGAATGACGCTAAGACGACTCCGGGTGAGTCCGTGGAGATCGACAAGGATCCTAATTCCGGTGACGTTCAGCCTGGCACTACCGTAGAGGTCACTGATGGTCCAGGTACCGCTGAGATTGATGAAGACGGCAAGATCACTGTGAAGCCGAATGAGGATGCTAAGCCTGGCGA
>NZ_JAKRNB010000032.1:0-6229 GCF_022347395.1 Corynebacterium sp. ACRPF | reverse complement strand
TGAACTACCAGCCCGAACCAACGACGCAAACCGCGCCACAACAGCAGAATCCGGAACCCATTTCGACTCCACACAATCACCTAACCCATGTCAGGTGTTTCCACGACCGCTAGAAATCAAGCAGTTTGGATTCAAAGGTGCGCAGGCGCCGGCTTGTGCGGGTGTGGCTTAGGCGCTTTCGGCCTCTGTGTGCGTGGTGCCCTCATACTGCCAGCCGACGACCGCGTTGCGCACCGCTGGCTCCAGCGGATTCGCAGGTTGAATGCAACTGATGGTGAGAAGGCGGCCGGGCATGGGGCCTTCGCCCCAAATAGAGGCGTCGTCAGAAAGCCCCTGTTTATCTGGGTCGTGTAAGTCGGTAGCAGTATAGATGAGCCAGTTCTGGCCGGAATTTTGGGTGCGCACGTAGAGCTTGTCTCCCAGATGAACCTTGTGCTCATTGGCAGAGCCATCGTAGAGGTTATTGAAAACGCCTGGCACTCCCGCACCGGTATGGCCGGCAATGACCACGAGGTCCTGGGACGTCGTGCCCGGCAGAGAATAAGGGCGGTCTTCGGCAGTATAGGTGCAGGCCTTGTTCATGGAGTCCGGATTGATGGCGCCGTTGACTACGCGGCAGGAGCCGTCTTGAAAATCGGCATGAACCTCAATAGCTGGGATGAAGAGCTCGACTGCAGGTGAAGGGTCGATGGCAGGTGCCTCTTCTGCAGTGACTTCATTGGTTTCTAGTCCCTCTGGAGGGTTGACCACGCGGTTAATCGTGCTGGCGAGTAACACGGTGGCAACGATGCCGGTGACCACGCGAAGGATGCCGGAGGACTTCCATACCTTTTTGATCCGCTCCCACATGGTGGGTTTGCGGCGGTGCCGGGGAAGTGAGGTGTCCTCAATGCGGCGCGGCGGGTGGCGGCGCTGTTGTTGGCGGGTGCGCGTTTCGGCCTGGCGCCACTGGCGATCAGCATCTGTGCGGTCGGATCGCGATGGAACGCTGCGGCGCCCATTAGCGGGAAGCCGATTCGGTTCCCGCCGCGGCCGGTAGTGGGAATCCATGCGACCTCCGAAGAGAAAATAAGGGTTATAGGAAAGCTCTAGCTTACAACGCAGGGGTATGCATACCCGGAATTGACGCGGAATCAGGTGGTCACGATAAGATTACAGGGATTTAATTCGCTCTAATTAATGAGGTAGAAGATGTCTCTCAATGATGCCGCTAAGGCGGCGGCCGTCAAGAAGGTCACCTTATTAGATGAATCCTTCTCTCGCTTCGCGGTGCGCTCCACTTTGGCCGGCGTGTACCTGTGCATCGGTACCGCATTTGCTGGTGTGGTTGGCCAAGCCGTCAATGGTGTAGCACCAGGCTTGGGTGCGGTGACCTTTGCTCTATTCTTTGGCCTCGGGCTCTTCGCCATTTTGATTCTGGGCGCGGATCTGGCCACGGGAAACATGATGTATATGGTCTATGCCGCAAGCAATAAGCAGGTTTCGTGGGGCAAAGCCTTCTACCTTTTGCTCATCACGACTCTCTTCAATCTGGTGGGCGCAGTCATCTTTGCGGCCATCATGGGTATGTCCGCAAAATTCGCTGAAATGGATCCTTCGCATCTGTTGGTCACCCTTTCTGAGGGGAAGCTGACCAAGTCCCCGCAGGGAATGCTGGTAGAGGGAATCGCGGCGAACTTTGTGGTCAATATGGGCATCGTCGGCGCCATCTTTGCTAAGGACATTGTCTCTAAGTTCTTCGTCATCATTCCGATTATTGGCGCCTTTGTTGGCCTGGGCCTGGAGCACGTTATCGCGAACTTCTGCCTGTTTAGCATCACGCTATTCGCTTCCGATCCGGTGCCGGTAGCCCTGACTGCTGGTAACGTGGCTCTCAATTGGATCCTGGTCTGGATCGGCAACTTTATTGGCGGCGGCCTTTTAGTTGGCGGCGTCTACGCGTGGCTCAATCGCGGCCCTGAAGCCTACCGCGACTAAGCGAGCTCCCCAGAATAAAGGTTAAAACGGTCACCGCGGGCGAAGCCCACGAGTGCCATGCCAGTTTCGCGGGCCGTTTCCACCGCTAAGGAGGAGGCGGCGCTGACGGCAACCAGCATTCCGAAGCCGGCCATCGCGGCCTTTTGGACGAGCTCAAAGCTGGCGCGCGAGCTCATTACCAAGATGAGATCGTCTGCAGGCAGTCGATCTTCTAGCAGAAGGTGACCGATGACCTTATCGGCGGCATTGTGCCGGCCGATATCTTCGCGGATGACCACCGGTTCTCCGTCTAGGGTGAAGGCGCCGGCGGCATGGATGCCGCCGGTTTTCTTAAACTGTTTTTGCTCGGCGCGCAGAGCTTCGGGCAGCTTGGCAATGACATAGGGGTCCACCGGTACCTGTGGAATCGGGTACCGGGTGTGCTTGGTTAGTGCCTCGATGGAGGAGGTACCGCAAACGCCGCAGGCAGAAGTTGTGGTGGTCAAGCGCAGATCGCTGAGGTCGAGCACATTCTTCTTGGCTAGATCGACGTCGAGCAAGTTATAAGTGTTCATCCCGTCGACGGTGGAGCCGGCGCAGTAGCGGGCCTCCGAGACATCGTTAAGCGAAGCAATATGGCCCTCTGAATGCAAGAATCCATGCGCCAGCTCAATGTCATGGCCGGGAGTGCGCATGGTTGTGGTGATGGTCTGGCCACCCGCGCGGATTTCCAGGGGCTCCTCGCCGGCGACGGTATCGGCGCGGGTATCGACCTGCAGGCCATCTCCCAGGCGGACCTTGGTGACGGCAAAGGTAGAGTTCTTGCGGCCGGCCATTACTGCAGCTCCTGCTTCAGGACATCGATATTGCTGCGGGCTTCCTCTACATTGCTGGAGGCTAGACCCACGAGGAAGGCAGTAAGTGGGGCCGCGGGGCGGGAGCGATTGTGTGCAACGTCCTTGGTGAGGTCCAGGATCTCGCGGGTGAGTGCGGTTGCCTCCTGAGGATCGAGGCCGAGATGACGGGCGGCTTCTTCGAGCCACTCGTGTGCGGATTGGATGGGGTCCTCGTGTGTTTGGCTCATCACCATCTCCTTATATACGTTCGTGCTGGTCTCGACTCTAATGAAGGCGCTAGATTATTTGGAAAACCGCAGGTTATGGCGTAGCATAGTACCTCGTGCTTGCGCCGAGGCGTTGGCGTGCCCCAATCATTGCGGATTTTGGCGCGCTGAGCTGCAGAAAGCGCTGAGCCGATGCAAGAACTGAACATCAACTTTGTTGTAGGCCCCTCGCCGTAGATAGCGGACCGTTGTCTGAATCAAAGGGTGGCGAGCGCCTTACGGTATTGACCGTAGGGAGCGTGAGTAGCCCGAAATCACACGGAGAACGCTTTGGTGAGCACGGGAACCGCAACGAGAAAGGTACACGGTCACTCATATGACTATGACTGATCCTATTGCCGACATGCTGTCGCGCGTGCGCAACGCAAGTAATGCGCACCATGACACCGTGTCGATGCCTACCTCCAAGCTGAAGGCAAACATTGCCGACATCTTGAAGCAGGAAGGCTACATCGCTGACTACACCGTCGAGGGCCACACCCTGTCCCTCGAGCTGAAGTACAACAACCGCGAGCGCTCCCTGTCTGGCCTGCGTCGCGTGTCTAAGCCGGGTCTGCGTGTGTACGCAAAGTCCACCGAACTGCCACAGGTCTTGGGCGGCCTGGGCGTGGCTATCATTTCCACGTCCCACGGCGTGCTGACTGACCGTCAGGCTGAGGAGAAGGGCGTAGGCGGAGAAGTTCTCGCCTACGTCTGGTAAAGGGAGGTTTGACACATGTCTCGAGTCGGTCTAGCACCAATCGCCGTACCGAACGGCGTCGAAATCAAGATCAACGGCCAAGACGTTGAGGTTAAGGGCCCAAAGGGCACCCAGAGCGTTAACGTTCCAGAGCCTATCGCCATCAACCTGGAAGACGGTGTACTGTCCGTCTCCCGCCCTGATGACCACCGCAAGCACCGTGCGCTGCACGGTCTGTCCCGCTCCCTGCTGAACAACGCCGTTGTTGGCGTGACCGAGGGCTACACCATCAAGATGGAAATCTTCGGTGTCGGCTACCGTGTCCAGCAGAAGGGTAAGGACCTGGAATTCAGCCTGGGCTACTCCCACCCGATCCTCATCGAGGCTCCGGAGGGAATTACCTTCGCAGTGGACGGCGCAACCAAGCTGTCCATTACCGGTATTGACAAGCAACTAGTCGGACAGATCGCCGCTAATATCCGTCGTCTGCGTAAGGACGATCCTTACAAGGGCAAGGGTATTCGCTACGAGGGCGAGCAGATCCGTCGCAAGGTCGGAAAGACGGGTAAGTAAGCAATGGCAAACACTGAAAACACCAAGCGCACTCCAGTCGGCAAGGACATTTCCTCTCGTCGTCGCGAAGCACGCGCACGCCGTCACTTCCGTATCCGTAAGACCCTGCGTGGCACCCCTGAGGCACCGCGTCTGGTTCTTCACCGCTCCTCCCGTCACATGCACGTGCAGGTCATCGATGACCTGGCAGGCCACACCCTGGTCTCCGCATCCTCCATGGAGGCGGACGTTCGTGCACTCGAGGGCGATAAGAAGGCCAAGGCTGCCAAGGTAGGCGAGCTGGTTGCCGAGCGCGCTAAGGCCGCTGGCATCGAGCACGTCGTATTTGACCGCGCAGGCTACAAGTACCACGGCCGCGTCGCTGCGCTGGCTGACGCCGCACGTGAAGGTGGTCTGAAGTTCTAATGATCATCGTCAACGGAAACATCAACGGAAGGAACGCCTAATGTCGGACCGTGAACAGCGTGACGGCGGACGCTCCGCCGAGAACAACAAGAACAACCGCGGTGGCAACGGCCGCCGCAACGATCGTCGTAACCACCAGGACAACGAGCGCGATAAGTACATCGAGCGCGTTGTGACCATCAACCGCGTCTCCAAGACCGTTAAGGGTGGCCGCAACATGTCCTTCACCGCCCTCGTCGTCGTTGGTGACGGCCAGGGTCAGGTTGGCGTTGGTTACGGCAAGGCCAAGGAAGTCCCGGCCGCAATCCAGAAGGGCGCTGAAGAGGCTCGCAAAAACTTCTTCCGCGTTCCGATGATTGCCGGCACCATCACCCACCCGGTTGAGGGTCGCGACGCAGCTGGCATCGTCATGATGAAGCCTGCCGCACCTGGTACCGGTGTTATCGCTGGTGGTGCTGCTCGTCCAGTGCTCGAATGCGCTGGCGTGCAGGACATCCTGTCGAAGTCCCTGGGCTCCGACAATGCACTCAACGTCGTCCGCGCTACCGTGGACGGCCTCAAGCAGCTGGTCCGCCCTGAAGAGGTCGCCGCACGTCGTGGCAAGTCCCTCGAAGAGGTCACCCCGGCCCGTATGCTGCGCAAGCGCGCAGGTCAGGAGGCATAAACAATGGCTCTGAAGATTACACAGGTAAAGGGCCTGGTGGGCACCAATCCGAACCACCGCAAGAACATTGAGGCTCTTGGTCTCAAGCGCATCGGTCAGTCCGTAGTTAAGCAGGACACCCCGATCGTTCGCGGTATGGTTCATAAGGTTCGCCACCTGGTCACCGTCGAAGAAGTGGCAGGGGAGTAAACCATGGCTGATATCATCAAGCTGCACGACCTGCGCCCAACCGCAGGAGCAAACAAGCCTAAGACCCGCGTCGGCCGCGGTGAGGCATCCAAGGGTAAGACCGCTGGTCGCGGTACCAAGGGCACCGGTGCTCGTAAGCAGGTTTCCGCTGCTTTCGAGGGTGGCCAGATGCCGATCCACATGCGTCTGCCTAAGTTGAAGGGCTTCAAGAACCCGAACCACGTTGAGTACCAGGTAGTTAACGTTGCTGACCTGGCTGAGAAGTTCGCAGATGGCGGCGACATCACCGTTGCTGACATCGCAGCTGCTGGCCTGGTCCGCGCTAACAAGCCGGTCAAGGTTCTGGGCAACGGCGACATCAACGTTAAGTTGAACGTCACCGCTGACAAGTTCTCCAAGTCTGCTGTAGAGAAGATTGAGGCTGCTGGCGGTTCCGCTAACACCAAGTAATCTCCTCTAGGTAGATTTCATCCCCCTCCCCGCACACGCGGGGCAGGGGGATGTTTCCGTTTTGTAGTCACCGGCGGATTCTAGTGGTCGTGGAAACACGTCTTATGTTTCGGTTGAGTTTATCAGTGCGGCCATTTTCTCGGCTGGTGTTTGAAAGCCCAGGGTTTTGCGGGGGCGGCGGTTGAGTTGC